>DAISHP010000008.1:0-15817 GCA_036822475.1 Bacillota bacterium | reverse complement strand
CCTTGCTGAACCAGGCGGCCAGCAGGGCACCGGTTTGCAACAATTCAGCCGGAGGGGGGTCTGGACTGTTCCATTTTAAAATTACATGGGAGCCAGGGATATCTCTGGTATGAAACCAGTAATCTTCACTCCGGGCCAGACGCAAGGTCAGGTAATCATTTTGCCGGTTATTGCGGCCGGCCAGGATTTTAAAACCGTCGGAAGAGGTGAAGGTTAAAATTTCCGGGGCGGGGGGCGCTTTCGCGGCTTTTTTCGGCCTCTCTTCCGGCAGGTAGCCTTGTTCGGCCAGCTCTTCCCGGATTTCCCGCAGGTCAGCCGGAGCGGTGGCCTGTTCCAGGGCCGTTTCCACGCTTTTCAGATAGGCCAGTTCCCGGCGGATTTCCGCTCCGATTTCCTCCGCCCTTTGCAGCGCACTCTTTGCTTTGTTGTACTTTTTAAAATAGGCCCGGGCATTTTCCACGGGGGATAGGCCGGGGTCCAGAGGAATGACTACCGGCTTATTTTCCGGGTCGTAGAAGTTTTCCAGAGCAGCTTCCGCCAGGCCCTTTTCCAGCCGGTGCAGGTTGGCCATCAACAGTTCGCCGGAAAGCCTGTATGCGTCGACTTCCCGGGCTGCCGCCAGCTGTTCTTCCTGGAAGGCTGCTTTCTTCTGCAGGCGCCTGACCTCTTTTCGGACGCGCTTCAGTAATTCCTGCCTTTCTTTTTCCAGTTTCTCGTTCCGTTCCTGCTGGACGTAAAATTCTTCGGCCAGCTCGTTCATTTCCCCTTTTTGGTGGGTGCAGCCGGCTAAATGCGTCAGATCGAAGGCGGCAAAGTCGAGGTATTTTTTCTGGCTGCGGACCAGGGTAGGCTGAAATTGCCCCTGGCGCGCCGGGACCGCCAGCTCCTGCAGCGCCCGCCACAGCTTTTTCAGCTCGTATTCCCCGCACTCGTCCAGAAGCATTTCCTCCGGCAGCCCGGCCCGGTAAACCAGTTCTTTTGCCAGCGGCTTGCTGAAGCCGTCCAGGCAGGCCTGAAGGGCGTCGGGGAGCGGCGTTTCCAGCGGCCGGCCCAGGATGGCGGCGATAAATTCCTCTTCCCGGAGGAGCAGGGGGTTGCGCTTGTCCTGGGCAGGCGGGGGAAGGTAGGGCCGGCCGGGCAGCACTTCCCGGTGGCGGCTGACGGCGTGCGAATAGCGCTTAATGGCGTCAATGATCAGGCCGGTTGCTTCGTCGATCAAAATAATGTTGCTGTGTTTGCCCATGATTTCGCAAACCAGCCGTTTGCGGGAGGGAGCGCCCGTTTCATCCCGGGCGGCAATTTCCAGGATTAAGATCCTGTCCAGGCCGGGCTGGTGGATTTTTTGGAGGCGGCCCCCTTCGATGTGCTTGCGCAGGACCAGGCAAAACAGCGGCGGGGAGGGCGGGTTCTCCGGCACCTCCGTTGCCAGATGGGCGCGGGCGTTGGCCGGGTGGGCGCTCAGCAAAAGCCGCCGGCGTTCGCTGGCCCGGCGCAAATTGAGGACCAGCTCAAGGGCGGCGGGCTGGTAAACCCGGTCAATGGTGCAGCCGGTTATTTTTTCGGCCAGTTCTTTGCGAATGGCCGCCAGGACAAATCCGTCAAACGGCATGGTTTTTATTTCTCCGGTTTTCCACTGGTTGTGATTTTCTCTTGCATTTACAATCTTTTTGCCGTAAATATTATATCACAAAATATAATGTGAACTTTTCCTTTTTAGCGACGGGAACTATAAAAACAGGCCGGAGGCGGTTCTCGAGTTTGACGAAGCAGTCCTGTGCGAAGTCAGCAACATCTTCCCGGATGAACACGTTTTGATGGGGTATCCAAACACCCTGGATTACGACCCCAGCGGCGTTTATGACGCAAGTTTCATTCATTACGATGAGCAAGCGCCCTTCTGGCGGATTATTCGCTACTATGCCGGAGTGCGGGGCAAGGAAGGCGAGATCCTGGAAAAGTGGATGAGCGCCTGAGGTTCACCTTACCTTTTCAAAAAACGTGACCAGAAAAAGAAAGGGCGCCGACCGATATTAATTTTCGGTCAACGCTCTTCAAAAAAGTGGCGTTTAATACTATTGGTTTCTGCTATTGGTTAGCAGGGTAATTTCCACTACACTCAAATTACTTGTTCCCGACCGAATCCAGAAGACGGAAGATCATCGCTGCGGCCTCTGCACGTGTTACAGGCTTATCCGGCCGGAAAGTGTTATCAGGATAGCCAACAGCAATCCCCTTCGCTGCGGCAACGCCTACGCTCGTCCGTGCCCAGTCGGGGATTGCACCGGCGTCAGTGAACTTAAGCTCCGCCGGCACAACGGTACCGATCTTCTTTTCCAGGATCCTCACCACGAGAGCGGCCATCTCGACTCGGGAAACTGACCGGTCAGGTTCAAAGGTCACCGTGCCGTCCGGCTGCGGGTAGCCCCTCACCAGGCCCTCCTTGGCCGCCGCGACCACAACTCCCCGCGCCCAGGCGGGGATCGCGGCGCTGTCCTTGAACCTAGTCTCAATCAAAGGTCGTACGTATTTCGGGATGTCCGCCGGCGGCGTCCTGTCCGCCCTGACGTCCGTACTCACCAGGTTTCCCGTTTCGTCCGTACGGGCGTAGTACCAGTAGCCAGTTGCATCCTCTTTACAGATCGTGTAACCATCCGCGGTCTCCCATCCGTGCAACCACTCGTCCCCCCACTGCCTTGCGAGGAAGACTGACCCGTCGGGCTGCCGCAGTTCCACTAGACCCGGGAAGGCGGGAGCGGCCTCGGCCCGGCCAGCGCTGATAACAAACAAGGTAAACATAAAGAAACAAACCAAGAAAAAAGTCAGGCATTTCCATATTTTATTGACCCGTCCTGCGTGTGCAAGAAACCTTGATAAACAACTGTACGAACTGACACCGCTCATTTCTCTCTTCAACCTCCTTACTGATGGCCTGGAAAAAATGTTGCGCGGTTCATTAGATAGTACAGAACCTGTTCCTAAGCGCTTTTCACGATCTCAGAATGTGTAACGTGTTTTGAGTATGCTACTTTTGCTTCTAAGGACCGAAAAAACACATCAGAACATAAGGCATGCTAACAAAGAAGACAATTCCTCTCCCCCCATAACATAATATTCACCGGCCCTTGTGTTATCCGCTTTTTTCAAAATCTACCATCATTTCAACATCAGCTTACACTTAATGAAAATAGCTTCCGCTTCAGAATACCATAAATCACCTCACTTCCGCTCTGCTAGAACAACATCTGGCTCATGTGTTCATTATTAAGGTGTGAACATTTTTTGCAGACGGAAAAGGCTAGGTTCCATCAAGCAGGTACTTCGTTATTAAGAAGATAATAAGGCCGTTTCCAGATTTCTCTTCTGAGTTATGTCCCTAAAGAGAAACGGAACGGCCGGTTGCGCTACTTCTTCCCCGCGTTTAAGCGCCCACATATAACTGCAGTTCATCAGGATCCGTCCGGAAATAAACCCTTATTTTTGTTTACTCATCCTATTCGTTTCCAAAAATTTTTTTCCTGCCAAATACGGCACATTTTTATCGTCATAATCCGACAATTATCGCGCTTTTTCTCGTCCTAAGTTGCTTTCGCTTTCGTACAGGTCCTTTCAAAGTAGCTGCAGTTCCCGGTCCTGCTACATTTTTCACTTTGTACATTTCCTCGACTGAGCTAAACCCCAACTCCCTGGTGGCAATCTTCTGCACCAGCCCAGCACCCACGTTCCCCTTGTGCTTCGCGTGGATTACACGTATTCGCGCGTTACAGCCATGGAAATCACCTCAAAGCTATTATAACTCGCGGCAGGCATTTTCACCACTCCTTTTTTGGGTATCACCCGTTCGTTTCGGAGCAGCGTAACAGTCTTAAATAATGCTTTCATGCCCTTTCTGGTCTGAATATCTGTCTGCCTCATGGTCTGCATAAGCCCGGAAACCTGGAAAAATTAAGGGTTCCTTACGGAACCCTGCCTGGCCTTTTTCTTAGTTTTTAAAATCCCGGAAGCCCTTGATTCTCAAGGCTTCCCGGAAAATAAAATGGTCGGGGCGACAGGACTTGAACCTGCGAACCTCACGGTCCCGAACCGTGCGCTCTAGCCAAACTGAGCTACGCCCCGTACCTTTCGGATACATTTTTATTATGCCCCAAAAAAGCCCCGAAGTCAAGGCGTCTTTTTGCCGCCTGCCCCCCAATTTTTTAGCTGCCTTGACGTTCTTCAGGTAATTAGCGCGAAAATCGCCTGCAGGTGTTCTTCCTGCAGGCGTTCTTAATGATGAGATTTCCGCTCGACGTACTTCCCCAGCCCAAAAACCACGCCTTTGCCCGCGTGCACCCAAAGGAAAAAGGTTTGGCGGCCGCGAATTTTTAAAATTAAAAGCGCCTGAGAGCTGAAGAAGGGTGAGCCAGACGTGCAGACGGAAGAAAAAGGGCCATTCCCGAATCACCCCGCTTTTTAGAGCGTACCGGCCGCTACGAAGAAGCGAACGCCATTGTTTCCCGGTTGGAAGAGGAGGCCGGAGTAATCACCGAGAAAAAGGAAAAAGGTAATTTTGAACGGCGGGAAAAGGGCGTCACCCTTGGTGAACTCTGGTCCGGCCGTTTCTGGCAGCGGACCCTGTGCGTCTGGGTGGCGTGGTTCGGCATCAACTTCGGTTATTACGGATTTGTTTTATGGATTCCAACCCTGCTCGTTGGCAAAGGTTTCTTAAGTTATTAAGAACCTTGAGTACGTGTTGAGCATGACTTTTGCCCAGTTGCCCGGATATTTCAGCGCGGCCTGGCTAATTGAAAAAATCGGGCGCAAGGCGGTGCTGACCATCTATCTCATGGGGACGGCCGTAGCGGCGTACTTTTTCGGGCAAAGCAACTCGGTGAGCCAGATTATGACCTGGGGGTGCCTCCTGTATTTCTTTAACCTGGGGGCCTGGGGAGCGGTCTACGCGTACACCCCCGAAAATTATCCGACCCGGTTCCGGGGGACCGGGGCGGGCTGGGCCGCCGCCGTGGGCCGGCTGGGCGCCATCGCGGCCCCTTACGTGGTGGGGGCGATTTATCAGGCTTCCGGGAAGGCCCAGGGGTATATTTCTGTTTTCGTTATTGTTTTTATCGTTAAGGCGGTGGTGGCCTGGATCTTCGGGGTGGAAACCCTCGGCAAGCCTCTGGAAGAAGGCAGCGCCGAGGCCGGCTAAAGGCCTTTTGCCGGATTCTTTTCGGAGCCACTCCCCACCCAGCCCCCCCTTTGGCAGGCGCTCTGAGTGCCTTACTCCCGCCTCGCGGGCAGTTCCCGGAGGGCCGTTTCGACCGGCTGGAGGGGGAGCGGTTCTTTGTCCGGCGGGCCGGCGCCCAGCTCTTTCAAGCGCCGGGCCCCTGGCACCACCCGGCTTTCCCAGGAGCCCACTGCCTGGTTAAAAGACTGGGTGGCTTTTTGCAGGCCCTCCCGGATCTTGCCCAGGTATTCGGCAAAGCGGCACACCCGGTCGTAAAGCTCCGCCCCGGTTTGGGCGATGCGCCGGGCGTTTTCGGCCACCTGCTGCTGCTGCCAGCTCATCGCCACGGTGCGCAAAAGGGCGATCAAAGTGGTCGGGGTGGCCAGGAGCACCCGGCAGGCCAGGCCGTCTTCAATCAGCCCCCGGTCCTGCTCTAAGGCGGCGCTGAAAAAAGATTCCCCCGGCAAAAAGAGGACGACGAAATCGGGGCCCGGGGTGAACTGGCTCCAGTAGGCCCGGGAGCCCAGGGACTGCAGGTGCGCCCGCACGGCCTGGGCGTGTCTTTGCAGCGACAGGCGGCGGGACCCTTCATCCGGCGCCTCAACTGCTTCCAGGTAGGCTTTTAAAGGTGCCTTGGCGTCCACCACCACCGTTTTGCCTCCCGGCAATTTCACCACCAGGTCCGGCCGCAAACGTCCTTCCTCCGTTTCCACCGATGCCTGTTCCAGAAAGTCGCAGTAGCTGGAAAGCCCGGCTACCTCCACCACCCGCCGCAGGGTAATTTCCCCCCAGCGCCCCCGCACCTGGGGTGCCTTCAAAGCCGTAACCAGGTTGCCGGTCTCCCGCTGGAGTAATTGCTGGGTTTGGGCCAGGCTTTCCAGCTGTTTTTGCAAACTGCCGTAAGCCTGCTCGCGGGCCTTTTCCATTTCCCGCACCTGGGCCGCGTAACGTTCCAGCTCCGCCTGCAGAGGCTTCACCAGGCTGTCGATGGCCTGCTGGCGCTGCTGGAGATCCCCCCTGGCTTCAGTCAGTATATTTTCCAGGGCCTGCCGGGCCAGATCCAGAAAGGTGCGGTTGTTGCTCTGCAGGGCGTCGGCCGCCAGGGCCCGGAAGGCGTCGCTCAATTTCCGGGTGGCTTCGGCCAGCAGTTCCCTTTGCCCGGCTATTTTTTGCCCGGCCTCCGCCAGGGCAGTCTCGGCCCTCACCCGGGCCTGCTGCTCCTGTTCCAGCCTTTGCCGGGTCTCCTGCAGTTCCGCCTGCACTGCGCCCGCCTGCCGGCGCAGCTCGGCGCTGATTTCCTCCGCCGCCCGGGCCGCGCCTTCCGCCCGGGCAAGCTGCCCCGTAAAAACACCCCGCAGCCGGGCGCCGGCCAGCAGCCAGCCGACCGCTCCGCCGACCGCCCCGCCCGCCGCGATCCCCGCCAAAAGAAACAAAAGCTCCGCCTGGGTCACCGCCTCTTACCTCCCCTGCCTTGATTATCCATCCGGGAGACCCTCCTTTACCGCTTCGAATAGCTCGCGCCGGGCGGTTTCCGGGTGGTACCGGCAGTCCATGGAGCGGCCAGAGATAAGGACCTCGAAATCGGTCCGGCTTGCCTCATCCGCGCAGTAAATAACCTTTTGATTGCTTCGAAGCAAACCGGGAAGGGGGCGGAATTTAAAAACAAGACTTCCAGGGGGGTGAAAATTTCGGCCAGCCGGAGGTAAAGAGCCAGGTAAAGGCTAACCAGGTCTTTTCCGGGGGGCCTGACAAAAACGGCCAGGTCTCCGTCGCGGGCCTGTTCCGGTCTTTTCAGCGCAGAGCCGAATAAATAAACGGCCGCTATTTCCGGAAATGTTTTTGGCAGGTCCGGGACGGATATTCTTTCCAGCAAGATTTCACCCACCTTATTTGAGTTGACAGGATCATACCATATCCTGTCAGGGAGAACAAGAAAATTACTTTTTGATTTGAATCATTTATTACGGCTTGGCAGGGAATATCTGCACTGGTCATTGTTAATTATCAGGTGGTCAGCAAAGTCATCATGCACTCGAGGGGGTTTAAGGAAGGGCATGCCTTCCGGAGCCAGGGTAGGGCCGCTGCTTAACAAGATGAACGGGCCGGCCGAGCAGCCGGCCGCCCGGGAGCTGGCGGAAAAAATTTTGTCCGCGGGAGAAATTCAGCGCGTAGTGCTTGCCAGTTGCGGAGGAAAGCAATTCTTCTGTTCCGTAAAAGGCGAGGCCTCATTTTAAATCTTCGCCATATATGTGAGATATTTATGAACACCCGGCTTGACAAATTCTTATCCTGTAGCTACAATAGTAGTAACATTGGAGGTGAATCTGGTGGAACATATTAGTTTTATCAATACCCGGGAATTTAAAAACAGGGCAACCCAAATATTAAAGCAGGTCCAAAAAGACCAGGTGGTGATTATTACCAATCGCGGTAAACCTGTTGCTATTTTAAAAAACTTTCATCCTCAGGATCTGGTGCTAACGACGAATAAGAGCGATAGCCTTTACCAGCATTTGCGGGCGCAAATCTTAAAAGATAATCCTGAATTTGCTTCCCGGGATGCTCAACAAATTGCTGCTGATTTTGAAAAGCTAACGGCTAAAATAAGAAAAAAGATGGGATCTCATAGCTGGGAAGAAGTGGATCGACAAATGAAAGGAGACCCTTATGGTCTTACTGGATACTAATATCTTTGTCATCGACCGTTTTTTTCCCGGCGACCGTCATTATAAGGCAAACAAAAAATTCATTAAAGAGCTGCCGCAGTTGAAGGCGGGCTTTTCCATCTTTTCTTTATTGGAACTGGCTGGCATTGCCTCTTTTAACTTATCGGCTGCTGAATTGCAAAAGTGGTTGCTGGATTTTGGCTCTGTATATCCCATCCGGATCCTCGATCCTTATGATCTGCAAATTGATTCTGCCAAAGAATGGTATATGAAGTTTTTGCGGGAACTAATGGCGAAAACGACTTTAAAAATGACCTTTGGTGACGCTGTTCTTTTACGTGAAGCAGAAGGGTACCAGGTGGAATCTATCATCAGCTGGAATAAAAAGCATTTTAACGAGCGTACGACAATCCCAGTAATAAACCCGGAGGAGTTTTTAAATAATAGCTCGAGTTCGACGTAAAAATTTTCCGACGTTAAATGTTGAAAAGGTTTTTTGTGCCATGATTAACCTCCGGAGAAGGGAAAAGGCAGGGTACCGGTAACGGACGAGGCGGTTTTGCTGGATGTCGACACCTGGCGGACTACCTGCGGATTCAACAGGTTCCCGGTGTGGATGGAAAATAGCAGGCACAGTGTCCACTATCTTTTCCATGATGGTCCGCCCGTCCAGCAGCAAAAGGAGTTTCTGGGCGCTCATCTGCTTCCCCTGCGCGGCGGCCAAAACAGTTGCGGAGATAACATTTAAATGATCCTTTTGCAAACAGTTAACCTGTGGTATAATCGAGAAAAAATTTGGGGAGGGGATTTTTCTTGAATTTATTGATCATGGGTCCCCCGGGAGCGGGTAAGGGAACCCAGGCCGAGGTGCTGGTAAAAGAGCTGCAGATTACCCATATTTCCACCGGGGACATGTTCCGCAACGCCATTAAGGAAGGCACCGAAATGGGAAAAAAGGCCAAGGAATATATGGACCGGGGCGAGCTTGTGCCCGACGAAGTGGTGGTGGGGATGGTGAAGGATCGCCTTTCGCAGCCGGACTGCGCAAAAGGATTTTTGCTGGACGGATTTCCCCGGACGCTGCCCCAGGCCCGGGCACTGGACGAAACCTTATCTTCCCTGGGCATCAAACTGGACGGCGTCATCAACATCGACGTGCCCCGGGAGAGGCTGATGGCCCGGCTGACCGGCCGGCGGGTCTGTAAAAACTGCGGGGCCAGCTACCACATCCTCTTTAACCCGCCGCAGACGCCCGGAAAGTGCAATGCCTGCGGCGGTGAGCTGTACCAGCGCAGCGACGACAACGAAGAAGCCGTGGCCAACCGGCTGGACGTTTACGAAGCGCAGACGCAGCCGCTCATTGATTATTACAAAGAAAAAGGCCTGCTGAAGAATATCAACGGCGACCAGGAAATCGGCAAGGTGCTGGCGGACATCCTGGCGAGTCTGAAGTGAAGCAAAGGGCAAAAAGGTTTTCAAAGCGAGGCTGGAAAAAGGCACAAAGGAAAAAGTCCGGAAATTAGAAACGGGAAAGCAGATGGCGGACCGGGCTCTTTGTGCCTTTGCGTATGTAAGAGCGGACGGCAGGAAGAACCGCTTGCCGGCAGGGGAAGGTGCTCTTTTTTGTATACGGGACTGGCGGAGATTTATGATTACCTGGTCGCCGGGGTAGACTTTGAGGCCTGGATTGACTACCTGGAACAAATCTTAAAAAAGTTTAATTACCAGCCGGCGACGGTGGCCGACCTGGCCTGCGGAACGGGCAATACCCTTTTTCCCCTGGCCAGGCGGGGGTACCAGGTTACCGGCATCGACATTTCCCCGCCAATGGTGGCCGTTGCCGGGCGAAAAGCCAGGGCGGCGGGCCTGGCCGTCACTCTTCTGGTTCAGGACATGCGCACCTTTCGTCTGGACGCCCCGGTTGAGCTGGTCACCTGCTTTCACGACGGGCTCAACTACATTCTGGAATACGCCGGCCTGGTGCAGGTTTTCCGCAGCGTAAGAGATAATCTAACGCCGGGAGGCATGTTTGTTTTTGATCTCAACGCCCTCACCTGGCTGGCCGCCGCGTCCCCGGAAACCGGGGAGTGGCGGGAGGAAAAGCTCGGCCTGACCTGGGAAAGCAAATACGATCCGGGCGGGCCCGTTTGGGAAATTTGTTTGCGGGGCTGGATCGAAGACGAAAGCGGCCGGCGCGATTTCACGGAAATTCACCAGGAGAGGGGTTATTCGCCCGCGGAAGTGGAGGGCGCCTTAACCCTGGCCGGTCTTAAACCCCTGGCTGTCTACGACGCCTTTACCTTTGCCCCGGTTCACGAAGGAAGCCGGCGGCACTTTTACGTGGCCAGGCGGGTTGTTTAGATCCGTTGCCCGGTTGCCGTTCTATAAATTAACAGGCAAGTTACTTTCATCCCGGCCATATATATATTCTTAGATGGTTCGGGGAGGTGGGATATAGAGAGTAAAATCCTGTATCCGGGATCAGTTTTGGGGAAGAGGATCAGTTTCCGTAAAGAGGCGGGGCGCCGGGTAAAAAGGCGCCCCCGGTCATTTTTCGGAGGCCTTTTAGGGCTTGTCAGGGAGGTTGGTTTGATCTACAATTTCATAAAGAATGAAAATGAGGGCATAAGTTAATAAGTTAAGTGCCTGGTACTTTCGAGGGAGAAATGAAGATGAACAATCCTGCCGGCGGGTTTACCCATTTTGACCGTGAAGGGCGGGCCTGCATGGTCGACGTGAGCGAAAAGCAGGATACTTTCCGGGAAGCGGTGGCCCGCTGCGAAGTGGTGATGCGCCCCGAGACCTTCCGGTTGATTGAGACCGGCGGCGTGGGCAAAGGGGACGTTCTGGGCGTGGCCCGGCTGGGGGGAATTATGGCGGCCAAGCAGACAGGCTCTCTCATCCCCCTGGCGCACCCGCTGAATTTGACCGGCGTTAGCGTGGATTTTCGTTTAAATCCTCCACAGACCGTGGAAGTGGAGGCCAGGGTCCATACAGTGGGCAAAACGGGCGTGGAAATGGAAGCCCTCACCGCCGCGGCGGTGGCGGCGCTGACCATTTACGACATGTGCAAAGCGGTTGATCGCGGCATGACCATTCAAAACTTGCGCCTGATCGGCAAGTCCGGCGGGAAAAGCGGAGCATACCGGCGGCCGGAGTAAGTTCCCCGGCGGAGCAAAATTGCCTTTTAGCCGGGAGGCTATCTCCGGCCCGATGGTAGAAACCGGGAAATGCTATTATTTCCCGGCAGGAAAGGAAGGGGTATTTTTGGTTGGAGTAATCAGGGCGGTCTGCAGCAGCCCGGAAAAAGGGACGCGCAAACAAAACATCGGAAAAGGAACATTGCTTACCGGCCACGGGCTGGAAGGGGACGCCCACGCCGGCCCCTGGCACCGTCAACTGAGCCTTTTGGCCGTGGAAAGCATTGCGAAAATGCGCGCAAAAGGCCTGGACGTGCAGGCCGGTGATTTTGCCGAAAACCTCACCGTCGAAGGGCTTGATCTCGTGAGCCTGCCCATCGGTACCCGGCTGAAAATCGGCCCCCAGGCGGAAGCGGAAGTTACCCAGATCGGCAAAGAATGTCACTCGCATTGCGCCATCCGCCGGGAAACGGGCGACTGCATCATGCCCCGGGAAGGCATCTTCGTGCGCATCACCAAAGGCGGGCCGGTTCAGGTCGGGGATAAGATCGAAATTTTGAAAGGTTTTTAAGTTAATGCCAAAAGTTAGAGAATTTTTTGGAATAGTTATCGCAATTTGTATGGGACAATGGAGCGGATTTTTGCCCAGATTTTCTTTACAATAAGTATGTATCCGCCAAAGCAGTTTCTAAAGGGGATTAACAGGGTGAGCAGCGCGCCTCCTTTAATCTGTATCGTGGGGCACAGCAACACCGGAAAAACAACTTTTCTCGAGAAACTCATTGCGGAATTCAAGCGGCGCGGCTACCGGGTGGGCGCCGTCAAGCACCACCACGGCGAGTTTGAAATTGACCGCCCCGGCAAAGATTCCTGGCGTTTTGCCCGGGCCGGGGCCGATGCCGTGTGCATTTCCGCCCCGCAGAAAGCCGCCGTGATCAGACGGGTGGAGCGAGAGTTGGCCCTGGAGGACATTATTTCGCTCCTCAACGGCGTGGATATTGTTTTAGCGGAAGGCTACAAGAGCACCAACCGGCCCCGGATTGAAGTGCTTGCCCCGCAAGGGGAGCCGGTGTCGAGCCAGGAAAACTTGATTTGTCTGGTGGGCCGCCCCGCCGGCCGGCCAAATGTACCCTGTTTTGACTCTGAGGACGCTTCCGGAGTGGTGAGTTTGCTCGAGAAACTTTTTTTGTGGTCAAAAGTAAAAAGGAGTGATCAGTAATGGCCGTCGTGGAAGTGAGCGTTGTTCCCGTCGGGACCGGCACTGCCAGCTTAAGCCGCTACGTGGCCGGTTGTGTGCGCATTTTGCAGAACGCGCCGGAGGTTCAGTACCAGCTGACGGCGATGGGTACAATTATCGAAGGAGAACTGGCGACAATTTTACCCCTGGTCTTAAAAATGCACGAGCACCCTTTTACCGCGGGCGCTGACCGGGTGGTGACGACCATTAAGATCGATGACCGGCGGGACAAACCCCTGACCGTGGCGGGTAAAGTGGCCGCGGTCGAAGAAAAGCTGGCGGGCAATTGAGAAGTGGGAGGTGAGAAGTTGGAGGTGGGAATTTTAGAATCTCACTTCCAACCTCTCACCTCTCAATTGCCCGGTTTGTTCCGAATCAGGCCCCGGCACTCAGCATCTAGCGCTTTTAGGCGCATTGTTTTTGATGTAGCGGATTATAAAACAAACCTTACGGATAAGCCGGGTGCCCGGTCGGCCCGAAGCTTTGGACAAAAACAGCCCGGGCGGAGAAGGGCCGGGAGCAGTAACTTTTCAGGAAGGAAAGGAACATCATGCAGGCCTACATAAATTTCCTCCAGAAGCTGGAACAGGGGCAGGTCGCCCCCGTTTATTTATTTTACGGCGAAGAGGACTACCTGCGCCGGCAGGCCGTCAGCGAGCTGACCCGGCGCCTTTTGCCGGCGGAAGCCGCCCAGTTTAATTACGATCTCCTGGACGGGGAAGAAGCCTCCCTGGGGATGGTGATTTCCCTGGCCCAGGCCCCCCCGTTTTTATCTTCCCGGCGGCTGGTGGTGGTGCGCCACGCGCCGTACTTCGCGGGACGCGGGAAAAAGGTGCCGGACGCGGGCGCGGACGCCCTTCCGGAAGAGGAAGCCAAAGAAAAGGCCGCCCCGGAAGAAAAAGCCTTCCTGGCCTACCTGCAAAACCCCGCGCCCACCGCCTGTCTGGTCCTGGAAACCGGTCACCCGGTGGACCAGCGGAAAAAAATCTTTAAAGCCGTGCAAAAAACGGGTCAGGCCATCGAATTTGCGCGCCTGCGCAGCGCGGACCTGAACCGGTGGCTGCTCAAGCAGGCCGCCCGGGCGGGGAAAAAAATGGCCCCGGCCGCGGCGGACTTAATCATTAACCGCGTCGGCCAGAGCATGACCCTTTTAAACAACGAACTGCAAAAATTAATTGCCTACACCGGGGAGAGCGGCATGATCACCAGGGAGGACGTTCTGCAGACGACGCCCCGCCTGGTGGAAGAGAATATTTTCGCCGTGGTGGACGCTCTCGGGGAGCGGCGCGCGAAAAGGGCGCTGGCCGGCATCCGGGATCTTTTAGCCGCCGGGGAACCGCCGCCGGTGATTCTGGCCATGGTGGCCAGGCAGTTTCGCCTCCTTTTGCAGGTGAAGGAACTGGCCGCCGCCGGCGCGCAGGCCGCCGAAATCAGCAAACAGCTGGGCATTCCGCCTTTCGTGGCGAAAAAAATAATCGCCCAAAGCGCTAACTTCAGCTTTGGGCAAATCGAACAAACTTTAGAGCAGCTGCTCGAGTTTGACGTGGCGATTAAAAGCGGAAGGCAGGAATTTTACCCGGCCGTGGAAAAACTCGTGCTCAGCTTGCTTGCCGGTTAAACCGCCGGGTCAGGCGGGACTTCTTCCGGGCCGCGGTATTTTTATGTAAAATCCCTTTGGTCACCGCTTTATCGATGGCCACCAGCGCCCTCCTCAAGGCGGCCTCGGCCTCTTCCCGGGCAGCGCCGGCCAGGGCTTCTTCAAATCTGCGGATCGCGGTGCGCAGGGCGGATTTCAAACTTTTGTTGCGCAGGGTGCGCCGGCGGATTACCTTGATCCTTTTTGCTGCCGATTTTGTGTTGGCCACGCTCTCCACCTCCTCACGGAGACCATTTTACCACGCGGCCTGGAAAAATGCAACCTCGCTCCGGGAATAAATGGGGTATAAAAGGACATTTTTTTGTCCATGCTATAGGTGAGCACATCCTGGAAAGCGAGGTGAACAGCGGTTATGCAATGGTTAGGGCTGATCATCCGTTTTGTGGTTTCGGCGCTGGTCCTCATTGTGGTGAGCTGGCTTTCCCCCGGCTTCGTGGTGAAGGGCGGCTTCATCGGCGCGTTGATCGCCGCCGCGGTGATTGCTTTGCTGGGGTACGCGGCAGAAGCCCTGCTGGGCGACCGGATTTCTCCCCAGAGCAGGGGGATCGTCGGTTTTCTTGCCGCCGCAGTGGTGATTTACCTGGCTCAGTTCATTATCCCGGGGTTTTTAAGCGTGACCCTGGTCGGCGCCCTGATTTCCGCCTTTATTATTGGACTCATTGATGCGGTTGTCCCGACAGTTTTGCGTTAAGACTCATAAAAGCTCCTTCCCGGTCATAAGAATCTAAAAAACCGGGAAGGGGTTTTTTATGTCCGGGCGGCAAAAATGGCGGCGGTTTTGCCGGGGTTTACCGGCCCTGTTTTTATTGCTTTTTTTCCTTTTTAACTTTTTTAATCTGTCCGGCTGGTTTTTTGACTGGCGCGGCTCGTGGTTTTTTCCGGACCGCGGAGTATCCCGGACGCTTCTTTGCGCGGCCATGCCGGTAATGGCCTGGGTCGAGCAAAAAGACAGTGACCTGGTGCCGGGACCGCTGACCGTTTCGGCCCGGAAACTGTTGGCGGGGCTTACGCCCTTGCGGCTGGACGTCCGCGACCCGGTATCCGTCTTGAAGCTGTCCATTCCTTATCTGGCGGCGGCTGAACTTGAACAGCCGGCCGAAGAGGAGCCGGTCGTTTTTCCGCCGGTTGCCCCTGCCCCCGTTTTTCCGGAGGAGTTTCCGGAAGAATCGCGAGGCGATTTAACCGGGGATGCCCTCGTCGTCATTTACCACACGCATACCGGGGAAACCTACGCGCTGACCGACGGGAAAGAGCGCCTGGAAGGCAAGTGCGGCGGGGTCGTCCAGGCAGGGGCGGCGGTAAAAGAGGTTTTGGAGAGTCAGTACGGCATCAAGGCGGCCCACTCTGAAAAAGTTCACGATGCCGAATACGACACTGCTTACCTGGAATCGGAAAAAACGCTGCGCAAACTATTGGCCGCGCACCGGGGGGCAAAGGTAGTGCTGGATATCCACCGGGACGCCGGCCGCACCCGGCGCAGCAGCCTGGTTGAACTCAACGGTCGGGAGGTGGCGGCGATTTTGCTGGTGGTGGGATCGGATGCGCGCCTGCCCTTTCCCACGTGGAAGAAAAATTACCAGTTTGCCAATGAACTGGCGACCAGGTTAAACGAAAAATATTCCGGTCTTTGTTTGGGAGTGCGCGTCAAGGACGGCCGCTACAACCAGTTTCTCCATCCCCGGGCCGTCCTGGTGGAAATCGGCAGCGTAAACAATTCGACCGGGGAAGCCGTGGCCTCCGCCCGCCTGTTTGCGGATGTCCTGGGCCAGATAATCAGGGAAATGCAGGGTAATGCTGAAAAAGGTGAGTAAAGTGAACAGGCCGCTTTTGCTGGTTCTTATTTGCGGATTGCTGCTGGGTCTTGTGCTGTATTCCTGGCAGGTGGCGCTGACCGCTTTTAATCAGATTACCGGC
>DAISHP010000007.1:0-16221 GCA_036822475.1 Bacillota bacterium | reverse complement strand
GTGCCTTTATACCTTTTCCCTGAAAACAGCATTCGCTGATTTTCATCATCTGTTGATGCCGCGAAAAAGCAGCATGGGGGTCTATTCCCTAACCCTAACCCCTATCCCCTAATTTAAAACATGGGCCAGCACTTCTTCCACGGTGGCCACCGGAACGACCTCCAGATCGGTCAAATCAGAAGGCACCTCGGGTAAATTTTCGGCCGGAACAAGCACTTTCTTAATCCCCGCCTGGCGCGCCCCGTAAATCTTTTCCGGAATGCCGCCCACCGGCCGGACCCGGCCCTGGATAGACAATTCCCCGGTCACGGCGAGGTCCTGGGGAACCGGACGCTCCTCCAGAGCGCTTAAGATTGCCAGGAAAATTGCCAGGCCGGCCGAAGGTCCGTCGATTCGCCCGCCGCCCACCACGTTGACGTGGATGTCGTAATCCACCAGGTCCTTTCCGGAAATTTTCCGGATTACGGAAGCGGCGTTGAAGACCGAATCCTTTGCCATCGACCCGGCAGTGTCGTTAAAGCGCAGGTTCCCCCGCCGCGCATCCCGGGCGGGAAAGACAACGGCCTCAATTTCAATTAAAGAACCCAGGTAGCCGGCTACGCCCAGTCCGAAGATCCGGCCCACTTCCCGGACGGCTGAAACTTTCCGGGTATTGTAAGGGGCCAGGCGGCTCAACTGAATCACTTCGTAGATATCTTCGGCTGTAATCCGGATCCCCTGCTCCCCCCGCTGACGATACCAGGCCAGGCTGTAGGCATCGGCCAGGATGTTCACGGCCTTGCGGCCTTCGATCGTGTACTGGCTGATGACCTGGGGAACCTTCTCCTCCAGGGCGACACCGAGCTTTTGGGCCGCCTGGGTGACGATCTGCCGGATGTCCCGTGGAGTCAACGGTTCGAAAAAAATCTCCGCACACCGGGAGCGCAGGGCCGGATTAATATCTTCGCAGTCGCGGGTAGTGGCGCCGATTAAAATGAAATCCGCCGGTGCTCCCTCTTCAAATAATTTCTTGACGTACTGCGGGATATTAGGGTCGTGCGGGTCATAGTACGACGACTCAAAAAAAACCCTTTTATCTTCGAGGACTTTTAAAAGTTTGTTCTGCAGGAGGGGGTCCATTTCGCCAATTTCGTCAATAAACAGGACCCCGCCGTGGGCTTCGGTAACCAGGCCCGGTTTCGGCTCGGGCACGCCGCTTTCGGCCAGATCGCGCCGGGCCCCCTGGTAGATCGGATCGTGGACGGAGCCCAGCAGGGGATTGGTAACTTCCCGGGGGTCCCAGCGCAGGGTCGCCCCGCTCACTTCCACAAAGGGGGCGTCCTCCCGGAAGGGGGAAGCGGCCATTTTTTTCGCCGCCTCCAGGGCCAGCCGGGCGGCGGTTGTTTTTCCTACTCCCGGCGGGCCGTAAAGGATGATGTGCTGGGGGAACGGAGAGGCCATTTTCGCCAAAAGGGCCTTTACCGCCCTTTCCTGGCCTACAATTTCCGTAAAACTGGCCGGGCGCAAAAGGGTCATGGCCGAACAGGCCAGCTTTTTTTGCTCCATCTTTTCAAAAATAGCCAGCTTTTTTAACGTTTGGGCGTTTTCCGGACCGCTGTTTTCTTTCAGCACCTGGTTTTTTATTTCCTGCACGTAATCCTTATGCCTTTGCTGCAATTTCTCGTTGATCTTTCTTTCCAGTTCC
Source organism: Bacillota bacterium (assembly GCA_036822475.1). GTDB lineage: Bacteria > Bacillota > Desulfotomaculia > Desulfotomaculales > Nap2-2B > JAIMBK01. The sequence continues at coordinate 14,537 of DAISHP010000007.1, read as the reverse complement.
TCTTCCACCGTCCGCCGGGCCAGAATTTCGGCGATTTCTTCTTCAATCAACCCTAAAATTGACGGGATTTCCCTCGCCGCAGGAATTTGTTCGATGGTGGGATCTTCAAAAACCAGCCTTTGCAAAGCCAGCACGCGCTCCCCCAGGCGTTCCGAGCGCATCAGCTGTAACGCGTTGACCTTTCCTGCCCTTAGCACCAGCTTATCGGTGCCGTATAAATTGGCGACCAGGCCGTAAAGAGCGTTGACCTGCCGCTCCAACTGCTTCTTGCCCTGAAACCGGGAGCCGGGTTCCGCGCCGGTATATTTAAATTTTTTCAGCAATGATTTCATCACTCAAAACTCCTTGCTGTAATTTATACCAGCCCGGGCAACCGGAATTACCCGGTTTGGCCCGCCAGTACCTGAACAGTCAGATACGCTTCCACCTGCGGGTACAGCCTGACCTGCACAGGATAAGTACCCAATTGTTTAATTGGTTCCTTTAAGACAATCTTTCTTTTGTCGACTTCGATACCGTGTTCATTTTGCAGGGCTTCGGCAATATCCTTATTGTTGACCGAACCAAAAAGCCTGCCGCCCTCCCCCGCTTTGCCGTAGATCCGCACCGTCAGGCCGTCCAGGCGGGCCGCCAGTTCTCTAGATTTTTCCTCTTCCTTCATCTTTCTTCTGGCTGCGCCGGCCTGCTGCTGGGCAAGCTGCTTTACTTTGCCTTCCGTTGCCACCAAAGCCAGCCCCCTGGGCAAAAGATAATTGCGCGCGTACCCATCGGCAACCTGGACCAGGTCCCCCTTTTTGCCTAAATTTTTCACGTCCGCCATTAAAATAACCTTCATTTTTTCCCCTCCATTGAACGTAACATTTAATACTTGAGCCGAAGGAAAATTATATTCATTAAAATAACCTTCATTTTTTCCCCTCCATTGAACGTCGCAAATTAAGAAAAGAATCCATTACACCAAGCATGACAATCACGGCGGCAGCCAGCGGCAGGTAGATAAAGGCAAAGCAGAGCAGGAAAATTCTCAGCAGCCCGGGCACTTTCCATTTTGCCAGGTAGAAGGCAGCGACGGCCAGTCCGGCAATCAGGTAAAGGAAAGCAAAAACATAAAGAATATTTTTTCCCAGAACGGCGGCCGGAAAAATATGTAAGGCGTCTCCGCCTAAAGTTAAACCCAGGCCGGCAATCAACCCCCAGCTGGTTTGCCACGGAAACTGCCACCGGACAAAGGGCGGCAGGGGCGGCAGCGGGCAGGCAATTTTCTGCAGCGCCTTCCTCGCCAGTAAATACGTAAATAAAGCATTTAAAATGCACAGGGTAACCAGGTGGGCGGGGAATAACTGATTGACGAACTTTGCTGTTTGAGCAATGATCTGCTCCAGTTCGCTCCGGGGCAGTTCCTCCGTAATGCCCAGGCGGGTGTACCAATCCGCCGCTCTCTCCATGGCCTGCTCCATTTCCTCTCCGGCCGCCAGCGGATTGTTCCCGGTTGCCCAGAAGGAAACCGCCAGCCCGAGCAGGGCAAAGGCAGCCAGCGTGAGGGCGCCGACGACGATGCTGACGCCTGCCGAGACGTGGTTTTTCAAGAGCACCCCCAGCAAAAGCCCCAGCGGGGCGGTCTGCAGCACCAGGATTATTCCGGCCGGATTAAATCCGGCAAATAAAAACAGCAGGGCGCAAAAAATGACGACCGCAAAAAGCCCCGTCTTGAGATCGTAACGACGCACCAGAACCACCAGGGGCAAGGGAATAAACAGAACAGCCGGGAAAAATAAGGGCGGCACCAGGATTGCCAGCAAGCCGGCGGCGGCCATGCCGGCCGCAAAAAAAGCCCCTTGCGCCAGGGCCTGGTTTTTCCCCTGGGCGGACAAAGGATCACCTCTTTTTTTCTAAAAGGTGGCTGAGCAGAGCCGAAAGATCGGAATACCACCTTTCCAGTTCATGATCCTCGCCGATGCTTTGTCTGAGCTTGGATTCCATTTTCAGTTCCAGCCGGGAAAAGCTCACCCCCAGGCGCCGGCCCAAAACGTAGCAGGTGATAATCAGGCTGGCCAGGGCATCCTGGATGTACTCCTCGCTCCCGCGCAACATGCTTTTAAAAAGCGCTGAAACGGAGGTCAGCAGATCCGCTTTAAGCCATTCCACTACCCGGATATTTTTCGCAATGCCCGTATCCTGTTCAAGGGGGTGCATCGATCTTTCACCTTTCGTTTTCAGGTAGCCACTTTTTAATTCGGCAAGGCATCCGTGTTTTCCTGCTGCAGAATATGCTGTTATTTGTTGGCCCGCCTGGCTGATTAAAGAACGCCCGCAGGAAACAAGGAAGGGGAACTGACGTTCCCCTTTTCATCACCTTCTGATTGGGCACCCGGTTAAAACAGACTATTCCGCGGTAAATGGCAACAAAGCCATGATCCGCGCCCTTTTAATGGCCGTGGTCAGCATCCGCTGGTGCCAGGCGCAATTGCCGGAAATCCTCCGGGGCAGGATTTTCCCCCGCTCGGTGATGTATTTTTTCAGGCGCGGCACGTCTTTATAATCGATCAGGGCAATTTTATCCACGCAGAAACTGCAGATACGTTTCTTGCCCTTCCGGCCTTTCTCCCGTTTTCCAGCCAATTTTTCGTTCCACCCCCTGCTGCTTAAAATGGCACTTCGTCTTCGTTAAAAGGAATATCTTCGCCCAGGCTTCCTTCGGCCAGCGTGGACGGCTGCTCGCTGCCGGAAGCCTCTTTCGGGCGGTCCAGAAAGCGGACGTTGTCCGCCACTACTTCCGCCGCCCGCCGGCGGATGCCCTGGCTGTCGTCGTAGGAGCGAATCTGAAGGCGCCCTTCAACGGCAACCAGCCTCCCCTTGCCCAGATAGTTTGCGCAGGTTTCCGCCTGCTTTTGCCAAACCACGACGTCGATGAAATCTGCCTCGCGCTCTCCCTGCCGATTGGTGAAAGGCCGGTCCACCGCGACAACCAGCCTGGTTACCGCCGTCCCGTTCGGGGTGTAGCGAAGTTCGGGCTCTCTGGCCAGCCGCCCGATTAAAATAACCCTGTTCAGCATTTTTTCACCGCCTTGGTTTGTTCTTTTTGAATCAGGCACAAAGGCATCAGGCACAAAGGCACAAAGTAAACACTCCCGGTGGTCTATCCATATTTCTTTGTGCCTCTGTGCCTTAGTGCTTCTATTTTCGTTCTTTATGTTAACTCTGTGACCGTGTACTTTGTGCCTTTGTCTCTTTGTCCTTTTTTTCAGGCTGCCGTGCGGACGATCATGTGGCGGATTACTTCGTCGCTGATTTTAAAGACGCGGTCCAGCTCCTGCACGATTTCGGTATTTCCCTTGAATCTAAGAATAATATACAGACCTTCCCGCAGGTGCTGGATCTCGTAGGCCAGGCGGCGCTTTCCCCATTTTTCCAGCCTGGTGACTTCCCCGCCGCGATTTTCCACCAGCGCCCTGAACCTGTCCATGATTTCGGCAACTTTTTCCTCCTCCAGGTCAGGCCGCAAGATGAACATGGCCTCGTAGTTCGTCAAATTGCCTGCACCTCCCCCTCTGGACTAAACGGCTCTACTGCAACTGCTGCCGGCCGCTGCCGTACCTGCCGCCGGCAAAGGAAAAAAGAATCAGTAGAGCAGGGTGAAAACTGACGAGGAGATTATAGCATGAATACAAAAAAATAACAACGGTGAATGAAAAAATTTTAATTTTGAAGTTGCCTTTTAGTTCCTGACAAGGTCTTTGTCCCGCCCGGAAATAATATGAGCAAAAAGAAAGGGGCTGCGATGTGAAAATATCTTTTTTTCTTGCCGTTCTCTCCGTGATTTTTGCGCCGGGCAACTTTTTATTTTTTCCCCTGCCGGCGGTCCCTCCTTCCGCCGCCCCTTTTTCCATTGCTGAAACCTCCGAACGAAAACCGCCTGTCGCGAGCAAAGAACAGGCTCCTCCCTCCCTGGAAAATCTCCTGCCCAGGCTGCAGGAGATCTATGGAACCAGGGCAAATGCTCTTCTCACGGGAGCCGATCCGGAAAAGATCGTCCCCCTTTACGACCAGGAAGCCAGGCACGGCCGGTGGGCGCTTTCCCATGAACAAACCAAAATCGCCTACATGCAAAACTGGGCAAAAAAACGCGGCGTCCGGATTGTAGAAGCAAAAGTGAACCTGGACGTGAAATGGTCGAAACGGCAAAAAGAATCAGCCGAGTTTAATATCTGGCAAACCCTCGTCCTCGGCTACCAGTACCCCGATGAAAAAGACCAGGTAAACCGCTTCGGCATCGGCACGCGCCACTTTGTCCGGCTGGTGAAGAAAAACGGTCTCTGGATTGTTCAACGGGACTGGTACACGGATCCCCTGGGTGACGACACGCTCGTTCCGAAGCCCGTTCCGGCCGACGGCAGTGCCGATTTAAACATTGTTTTGAACAACGATCTCCACACCGGTACCCCTTCCAATACCAGCACCTCCCCAAACCCGGCTTACGACCGCGCCGGGGCCGTCCGGTACGCGGATCGCTTTGCCGGTCTGGCCGTCATTGACGGAGAGAGAAAATACAATCCCCGCTACCAGGACTTAAACGGCCGCGGCGGCGATTGTACGAATTTCGTTTCCCAGGTGCTGGGCGACCGGGAAGGGGGGAAGTTGCCGATGGACTCCGTCTGGTATTACCGCTACGACGGGCGCGGGGGGTGCGGAAGCACCGCCTGGGTCCAAACCGACTCCTTTGCTTCCTGGCTTTTATCCGGGGGGCGGGCCGTTCGACTGGCCAAAGGAACCTTTCCGGAGGTGGGTTTGCCCGGCCCGAAATTTCCGCGGAGCGCCGTCCGGGAATTACAAGCGGGGGACCTCATCGCTTACGAAGAAAAGCACGACATCCAGCATTTCGCCGTGGTCACCGGCTTCGATTCCAGGGGCTACCCGCTGGTCAACGCCCACACCGCCGATCGCTACCACTGCCCCTGGGATATCGGCTGGGACCGCACCACCGTGTTTCACCTGTTTCGAATAAAGGAAAAGTAAGGTTGGAAAAAGACCCTGATACCGCTTTTTCGCGGCACCAACAGGTGATCAAAATCAAAAAACACTGCAGGTAGAAAGGTACAGAGGCACAAAGGCAGAAAGGGAATTGTACCGGGAATATATCACAAATAAAGCCTACCCCTGTTCGGGATAGGCTTTTTTGTTTAATCAGGACGATTGATATTTATTTTCTAGTGCAGGAAAAAGGTGTTCGCTGCCGCGTTGACCGCTTCGGAGAGCGGCCCCGGGTAAATGCCGATCAACAGCGTGGCCGCCATGGTAATCAGCAGCGTCACCGCTACCGGCCCGCTTAATTTAATGGGGGTGTTGTCCACGGGCTCGTCCCGGTACATGACCAGGGTTACCTTTAAATAGTAGTAGACGGACACCATGCTCATCACCAAGCCGATAAAGACCAGCCACAGGTAGTCGTTCACCACGGTGGCGAACAGGTAGAATTTGCCCACGAACCCGGCCAGCGGCGGAATTCCCGCCATGGAGAGCAGGCAGACCACCATCACCGCCGCCGTGAAGGGTGAGCGCTGGCTTAAGCCCGCGTAATCCTTGATTTCGTCGCTGCCCGTAACCGAATAGACGACGGAAGCGACGGTAAAGGCGCCCACGGTGGCGAAAACGTAGAGGAAGGCGTAGAACATGACGGCCTTCACCCCCGTCACCTCGGCGGTCACCAGGCCCACCAGGATGTAGCCCGCCTGCGCGATGCTGGAGTAGGCCAGCAGCCGCTTGATGTTCGTCTGGGGGATGGCCACCAGGTTCCCCACGATGATCGTTACCGCCGCCAGAACGGCCACCAGGGTCGTCCAGTAGGCCCAGATGCCCGGCAGGGCTGCCACGAAGATCCGGAGCAGAATGGCAAAGGAAGCCGCCTTGGAGCCGGCCGCCAGAAAGGCGGTGACGGGCGTCGGCGCGCCTTCGTAAATGTCGGGCGCCCACATGTGGAAAGGCACGGCCGAAATTTTAAAGCCCAGCCCGGCCACCAGCATGATCAGGCCCAGAATCAAGGCTGGCGAAGGATGCCGGGCCACCGCCAGCGCCACTTCCGGAATCAGAACGGAGCCGCTTAAGCCGTAAACCAGGCTCAAGCCATAGAGGAGCACGGCGGAAGACATCCCGGCCAGCAAAATATATTTGATTCCCGCCTCCAGGGACCGGGCGCTCGTGCGGTTAAAGCAGACCAGGATGATAAAGGCAATGGTCATCAATTCTAGCCCCAGGTAAAGCGTGATAAAATCTCCCGCGGATGCCATCACCAGCATGCCCAGGGCAGCAAAAAGCAGGACGCTGTAATACTCGCTCTGGTCGCCGATTTGCGCGATGAAACGCTGGGAGCCCAAAGCCACCAGAAAAGCCGCCACCAAAAAGATAACTTTGAAGAAAATGGCGTACTGGTCCACGATGAACAATCCTTCGTAGAGCGTGCCCTGGTTCTCCCAGCCCGCCAGGGTGAGCCCCAGCACGCCCGCCAGACCGACAATGGCGAGCCAGCTCAAGCCGTACCGGGAACCTTTGGGGACAATCAAGCCCAAAACCAGGATCGCCGTGGCCAGGACTGCCAGCGCTATTTCCGGGGCCAACAGAGAAAGATCCACAACCGGAACAGGCATTTAGAACTTCCCCCCTATCTGCAGGGCCGCGTTTATTTCCGCCATTAAAGGAATCGTGCCGCAGTTGATGACGTTAAACAGCAAAGACGGCAGCAGGCCGCCGACCACCAGCACGGTGCCCAGCACCACCAGCGGCACCAGCTCCGGCCCCTTGATGTCCTGCAGGTGGTCGTATTCTTCCCGGGGCGGGCCGAACAGAGCGTACGCACCGGCCCGTAAAGCGTACAGGGCGGTCACAATTATGCCGGCGATAGCCGCCACCGCCAGTCCCCCGTATTTATTGAACGCGGCGATAAAAATGGTGAATTCCGGAATGAAGCTGATCAAACCGGGGAGGCCCAGGGTGGCCAGGGCCGCCAGCATAAACCCGGCCGAAATCTTCGGGAGCTGCCGGTGCAGGCCGCCCAGGTCGGGAATCCACCGGGTATGGGTCTTTTCGTAAATAAAGCCGATCATGGAGAAGAACAGCGCCGCCATGATCCCGTGGGCAAACATGTAGGCGATGGCCCCGTTTAGCCCGATTACGCTCAGACTCCCCACGGCCAGCATGACGTAGCCCATGTGGCTGACGCTCGAATACCCCACGATATACTTTAGATCCTTTTGGGCCAGGGCCGCCATGGCCGCGTAGACCACTCCGCACACACCCAGCACGGCCATCACCGGCGCCCAGAACTGTGCACCGACGGGCAAAATGTAAAGGGCGATGCGGATTAAACCGTACCCGCCGATTTTCTTTAAGACTCCGGCGTGGATCATGCTCACCGCCGTAGGCGCGCCGGCGTAACCGTCGGGCGACCAGGAGTGGAACGGCCACATGGAAATCAGCGAGCCGAAGCCGAACAGCATCAACGCAAATATCCAGATCTGGTCGAACTGGCTCAAGCTTTTGGCTGCCCGGGCCAGCCCCGCAAAGCTCATGTCGGGCGCGCCCAGGATGCCCGCGGTCTTCATAAACAGAGCAACGACACCTACCAGCAGGAAGGCGGACCCGATCAAAAGGTAGATGGTCAGCTTCATGCCGGCGTATTCCTTGGTGACCCGCTTGGTGCTGCCCCAGATGATGATTAAAATATAAATGGGGATGACCACCACTTCGTAGAAGAGCAGGAAGATAAACAGGTCCTGCACGACGAAGGTGCCCATTACCCCGGTGATTAAAAGGCACAGCAGGATGAAGAAATCCCGTGGCCGATGGTCCACGTTCCACGAGGCAAACACCGCCGAAAAGCCCAAAATGCTGATCAGCAGCATCAGCGGCAGGCTGACGCCGTCCACCCCCAGGTAAAACGTTACACCCAGGTCCTTAATCCAGGGAATCTGCTGAACGAACTGCACCCCGCCGGTACCGGTGTCGTAGGTGAAGTAGGCGTAAAACGCCAGCACCATGGACGTAAACGTACCGGCAGCAGCCACACACTTGATCAGCAACTTTTCTTCCCGGGGCAGGAAAGCTATAACCAACGCCGCCGCCACGGGAGCCAGCAAAATCGCTAACAGCACGGGAAATTCACTCATTTACCGCACACCTCCCCAAAGCGGGCCGGCGAAGAACGGGCTGGTAAACGCCAGCACCACGAAAACGGTCAGCACGCCCAGGAAGAAGACCAGGGCGTAATTCTGCAGCCGGCCGGTGGCGGTGACCCGCAGGCCTTCGCCGAAAAGCCCGGTGATGGCCGCCACGCCGTTGACGATGATGCCGTCCACCACGTAAATATCGAACAGGTAAAAGATTTTGGCGGCGCCGTCCACCAACGTGTGGTTCAGCCACAGGTAAATTTCGTCAATGTAATATTTATTGTAAAGCAAGGTGTAAATGCCCTGGTAGCGCCGGGCCAGTTCTTTGACCTTCACTTTTTCCCGGTCCGCGCAGTAGAAGTAGTAGGCCAGGTAAATCCCCAGCGCGGCCAGCACAACCGAGCCGGTCATCACCATATAGTTGGGCTCCCCGTGGTGCGGGTGGCCGAAGAAAATCCATTCGCTCCAGACGTTCGCCCAGGGGGTCCCCACCCAGCCGCCGACAAGCGAAAATATAGCCAGGAAAATCAATGGAACGGTCATCACCCAGGGCGATTCCTTGGGGTGGTGGTTGGCCGGATTTTCCGCCCCGGTGAAAACCAGGAAGAACAGCCGGAACATGTAAAAGGCGGTCAAAAAGGCGGTAAAGGCCGCCATGGCGAAAAGCACGTAATGGCCGGATTCCAGGGTGGCCAGCAGGATTTCATCTTTGCTCCAGAAACCGGCGAAAGGCGGGATCCCGGCGATAGCCAGGCAGCCGACGAGGAAGGTCCAGCCGGTAATGGGCATCTTTTTGAGCAAACCGCCCATTTCCCAGACGTCCGCTTTGTGGTGTAGGGCGACCAGCACGCTGCCGGCGCCCAGGAAGAGAAGCGCCTTGAAGAAAGCGTGCGTCCACAGGTGGAACATGCCGGCGCTTAAGCTACCCACCCCCAGGGCCAGCATCATGTAACCGATCTGGCTGATCGTGGAGTAGGCCAGGATGCGTTTGATCTCCCGCTGGGTCACGGCGATGGTGGCGGCAAACAGGGCTGTAAAGCCGCCCGTGACAGCCACCAGCTGCATGACGGAGGGGACCTCGTGGAAAAGGAACATTACCCTTGCCACCAGGTAAACGCCGGCCACGACCATGGTCGCCGCGTGGATCAGCGCGCTGACCGGGGTGGGACCCTCCATGGCGTCTGGTAGCCAGACGTGCAGCGGAAACTGCCCGGATTTGCCGATCGGCCCGCAGAACACCAGGAAGGCAATCAGCGCCAGAGTGGCTGCCGAAACGTTGTACTGCTGGAAGTGAGGGATCTTTTCGGTCAGCGTCACGAAGTCCAGCGTGCCGAAATTCCAGAAGAGCAGCAGCATGCCCAAAAGCAGTCCAAAGTCGGCGATCCGGCAGGTAATGAAGGCCTTTTTGGCCGCCTCCCGGGCCGAGATCTTATGCTGGTAGAAGCCAATCAACAGGTACGAGCACAGGCCGACGCCTTCCCACCCCACAAACATCTCCACCAGGCTGCTGGAGGCCACCAGCAGGAGCATAAAAGCGGCAAACAGGGAGACGTAGGAGAAAAAGACGGAGTAGCCGGGATCGCCCTGCATGTAACCGATGGCGTAAATGAAGATCAACGAACCCACCAGGGTGACCATAAACATCATCATGGCGGAAATGGGGTCCAGCAGAATCCCCACATTGATTTCCATCCCCGGCATGTTAAACCAGTTTACGGCGTAAACCAGGGGTTTTTCCGTCAATTCCGGGTTGGTGAAAACCCCGATGGCTGCAAAAGTGGCGAAAAAGCAGGCGGTAAGCATGGCGCCGACGGCAATCAAGGCGCTTAAACCAGGCCATGGCCTGGTCAAAAAGATGATGGCGAGAAAAGCCAGGGTCGGCAGCAGCGGAATCAGCCAGGCATGGTTCATTGCATACTCAACCATTTAACGTGTAACACCTCCATGATCAGAAGTCGGATGTCAGAAGTCGGAGGTCGGAGGGCCTTAGCCGGAAATCTTTTTTAGTCGGAAAGATATTCGCATCGCAATCTCCTGATCTCCCTGACTCCTGATTTAACTATCCGTACCGAATACCTAACTTGTTAATTCCAGGTTGAACTTGCCAACCTTGCTTTGCAAATCCAACCCTGGAGTGTCTGTACTTTTCTGCTCTGGATCTTTATACTTTTGTGCCTCAATACCTATGTCCCTGAATAATTATTCTACCACTTCAGCAGATCGAAGTCGTCCAGATTTACCGATACCTTGTTGCGGTAAATGGCGATGATGATCGCCAGGCCCAGGCCGACTTCCGCCGCCGCGACGGCAATCACGAAGATGGCGAAAATCTGGCCGATAAAGTCTGCCGGCGTAACGTACTTGTTGAAGGCCACCAGGTTAATATTCACGGCGTTGAGCATCAGTTCGATGCAGATTAACACCATGATGGCGTTTCTTTTCGCCAGGACGCCAAACAAACCGATGCAGAATAAAACGGCCGAAAGAATTACGTAGTGGGCCGGGCCGATGGAGAGCATGGCCACCGGGTCAATCAGCTTGACTACCGGTATTTGCATCTGTCTTCACCTCCCGGGCAATCAGCAGGGCGCCGATTAAAGCGACCAGCAGCAAAACGGCAACCACTTCGAAAGGAATCACGTATTTACTGAGCAGCAAAGTCGCGATTGGCCCCACTGTATTTTCCGGCACGGGCGTCCGGGAAACCAGCCACTCCGTTTTCGCGGCCAGAAAAGTGCACATCGCCAGGACCAGCGCCACCACGCCGGCGGCCGCGTAAACCTGGGTGTTAAACGGATTGGAAAACTTCATATCGGCCCGGCGGATGACCATGATACCCAAGACCACCATGATGCAAACCGCCCCGGCGTACACCAGGACCTGCACGGCGGCCAGGAAATCGGCGTCCAGGGTGAGGAACAGCCCCGCCATGCCGATGAAGCACACCGCCAGCCAGAGCACGGAATGGACGATATTTTTCACCAGGACAACCAGAACTCCGGAAGCCACAATCACCAGAGCCAGCGTGTAAAAAGCGCCAATGCTCCAGAAATTGCTCAAAAAGACATCGACAACTTCCCGGCCGATTAAATCAATCATCGTTCACCCTCCTTTGCCTTAAGCCTTGCCGGCCGCCGCTTCGCTCCCGGCGCCTGCGGGTTTCTTTGGCGCACGGGCCTTTTCCTTCGCTTCGTTAGCGCCTTCCGCCTCTTCCGCCGGTTCCTCCGCGGGAGCGGGGCGGTCGGCCAGGGTCAGGCGTACTTTGGACCGGAAGTACTGGTTCATGTTGAAAACCTTGCTGAAACGAAGGGCGCCCTGGTTGCACGATTCCACGCAAAGCCCGCAGAACATGCAGTATTCAATGCGCATTACGTATTTTGTCAGGTATTGCTTTTTCCCCACCCGGGCGCGCTCAATCTGGATGACCTTGTTGGGGCAGGCGTTGGCGCAGAGCATGCAGGCGATGCATTTATCCGCGTCCAGTTCAAAGCGCCCGTGGTAGCGGTCGGGCAGCTCAATCTGCTCGTCCGGGTACTGCACCGTCACCTTCTGGGCCAGCATTTCCCGCCAGGTAATTTGCAAACCTTTGATTAATCCCTTGCCAAACACGTTCTCACCACCCTATCGCCCGGTAGACGTACATGCCGATCCCGGTCACAAAAATATTGGCCAGCGACAGGGGCACCAGCACCTTCCAGCCGAAGCCCATCAACTGGTCAACCCGAATCCGGGGATACGTCCAGCGGATCCACATGAAGAGGAAGATCATTACGTACACTTTCAGGAAAAACCAGAACCAGGAGGGCAAAAACGTCCAGCCGAAGGGGGCCAGCCAGCCGCCCAAGAACATAATCGTACACATGATCGAAATAACCATTATACTTGCGTATTCGGTCAACATGAACATCGCGTAACCCATCCCGCTGTACTCGGTGTAAGGGCCGGCGATAATTTCCGATTCCGCCTCCACCAGGTCAAAAGGCGTCCGGTTCGCTTCCGCCACGCCGGCAATAAAGTAAATTAAAAAGGCCAGGGGCTGGGTAAAGATAAACCAGACATTTTTCTGCGCCTCCACGATTTCCGACATGTTCAGCGTGCCAGTGATCATGATCACGCCCAGCAGGGCCAGCACCAGCGGCAGCTCGTAACTGACCATCTGGGCCACCACACGCATGCCGCCCACCAAAGAATACTTGTTGCTGGAACCCCAGGCGCCCATCCAGAAGATAATGGTGGTAAGAGAGGTGACGGCAACGAGATAAAATACGCCGATGCGCATGTCGATGGCGGCCATCCCGTTTCCCCACGGCACCACCGCGAAGGCCAGGGTGGGGGGCACGAAAACAATCAGCGGCGCCAGCAGGTAAATCACTTTATCCGCCGAACGGGGAATTAAAAACTCTTTGGTCATTAATTTGATTACATCAGCCACGGTCTGCAGGGTGCCCTTCGGGCCGACCCGGTTGGGCCCGATCCGGCACTGGATGTAGGCGCAGATTTTCCGTTCCATCAGCACCAGCCAGATGACGTTGAGCGAGATAAAAATAATAATCGCCGCGGCCTTGATGAGCATCATAATGATGTCGTTGGCCAGCAAAGGCACCCCGATGGAGTCCAGCAAACCTCTGATCCAGGAAGCTATATTGAGAAAAATATTTTCACCCATCTCTCTTCTCTCCCCCTTGCGCTAGCAGTCCACTTCGCCGAGGACGATATCCAGGCTGCCCAGGATGGCGATCACGTCGGCGATCTTCCAGCCCACGCACAGCTCCGCCAGGCACCCCAGGTTGATAAAAGACGGGCGGCGGAAGTGCACCCGGTAGGGCTTGTTGCTGCCGTCGCTTACCACGTAGCAGCCAAAGATACCTTTTGAGCTTTCGATCTCTGTGTACGCCTCGCCGACGGGCGGCTTAATCACCTTGGGCACCTTGGCCAGGATCGGCCCTTCCGGCAGGCCGTCCAGCGCCTGCTGGATAATCCGGGCGGACTGGCGCATTTCTTTCATCCGGCAGACGAACCGGTCGAAGCAGTCCCCGTTCTTCCCCAGCGGCACCTCGAAGTCAAAACGGTCGTAAATGCCGTAGGGACGGTTTTTCCGCAAATCGAAATTCACGCCGCTGCCCCTTAAATTCGGCCCGCTTAAGCTGTAGTTAATCGCCTTTTCCGGTGGGATGACGCCCACGAACTTGGTGCGCGCCTGGAAAATTTCGTTGCCGGTAATCAGGCCGTCGTATTCATCGCACAAGGCCGGGAAGTCGGCGAGGAATTTTTGGAGCAGGGGAATAAACCCCTCCGGCAAATCGTCGGCCACGCCGCCGATCCGGAAGTAGCTGACGGTCATGCGGGAGCCGGTGAGCATTTCAAAAAGGTCCAGGATCCGCTCGCGGTCCCGGAAGGTGTATAAGAAGCCGGTCAAGCCGCCGATGTCCCCCGCGTAGGAACCGATGGCCATCAGATGGCTGGCGATCCGGGAAAGCTCACCCACGATCACCCGGATGTACTGGGCCCTTTCTGGCACCTCAATGCCCATTAGTTTTTCGACCGCTTCCACGTACCCCCAGTTCATCAGCATGTTGGCCAGGTAATCCATCCGGTCCGTATACGGGATCACCTGGGTATAGGTGCGCGCTTCGGCCAGCTTCTCCACTCCCCGGTGCAGGTAGCCCGGCACCGGAATGGCCCGCACCACCACTTCCCCGTCCAGCTCCAGAATTACCCGGAAAACTCCGTGCGTGCTGGGGTGCTGGGGTCCCAGGTTCAAAAAATACGTTTGCGTTTGGATTGACATTCTTCCACCTCTCCCATATAAAAACAGGAATTAGTAATTAGGAATTAGGGCTCTCGACCACCCTCCCATTGAAAATCTTTGCGCAACGGGTGCCCCTGGAAGCCGTCGTCCAGCAGGATGCGCGTCGGGTGGCCCGGGTACCCGGTAAAGTTAATCCCCAGCAAGTCGTAAACTTCCCTTTCCTGCCAGGCGGCCCCCGCCCACAGTGGGCAAAGGGAAGGAACTTCGGGATTTTCTTTGTCCGGGAGGGGCACCTTAACCATCAGCAGGCAGCCGTTCGTCAGGGAAATCAGGTTGTACACCATCTCAAAACGATCCGCGTAGTCGGCTGCCGTAACGTTGGTTAAGAAATCAAAGCCGTAAGCATTCTTTAACTCCTGCATCAGGGTGAACAGATCCCCGGCCGGCGCGATAATCACCTGCTCGCCGGTAATTTCGAGGGCCGGAAACTTTTCTTTCAGTTGTTCGAGCAGTTCCGTAGACAACCGGTAATCAGCCACGGGCCAGTTCCACCACCTTCGGGTTTTTAATCTTGTCCCGCAACATTAAATAACCTTCGATCACCGCCTCCGGGCGCGGGGGGCAGCCCGGGA
>DAISHP010000006.1:0-16826 GCA_036822475.1 Bacillota bacterium | reverse complement strand
ATAAGGAAAGAACCAGTGGTGGCACTGAAACAAGTAGCGGTACAGAAGCATTACGGGGCAGCACCATCACGGTTGACGATATATGGTTGACCGTAGACAGAACAGTTCCAGAAGGCGCGGTTAATCTGAAAGTAAGCGGCAGCGCCTTAAGTGAAACAGAAAAGATTTTTTCCAGCGCATTAAATGAATTGGAAGTACCACTGGCCGTGTGTGGAACCCCTGCCCCCGATCAAATCAGGGCAGCGGCTATATTTACCATTGGCAGTAAAAAATATAAAGTTGGCAACGAAGAAAAGGAAATGGATGTGGAACCTTATATTAAGGATAGCCGCACCTATGCCCCGGTAAGATATCTGGCCCTGGCTGCGGGTTTGAAAGACGAAAACATCCTCTGGGACGGTTCAAATCAAACTGTAACCCTTCTGGCCGACAAGCGGGCGGTTCAATTCAAGATAGGGCAAAAGGAATATCTAATCCAGGGTACATCCATTCCTATTGATGCAGCGCCGGAAATAGTCAACGGGCGGACAATGCTGCCCTACCGTTTTATGGCCCAGGCGCTGGGACTGCAGGCAGAGTGGCAGGCGGACACCCGGCAGGTGGTGATCAAATAAATCATGGCAGCACCGGGGATGTTCCGTAAACCGGTGTGCCCCCGGAAAAACGCCTGGCAGAAAATAAAGCGGAACAGAAGGGTTTCACCGGCCGGGCCTTTTTAGTAAAACTTTCCAGAAGTAAAGCGTGGCCAGGTGCCGGAGCGAGCCGGCGGAGCAACGCGGTCACCGTGGACCACCTGGCGCCGGTGCTGGCCACCATGCGCCTGACCGGCGACTGGCTGACCTGGAGGAACTCCTGGAAGGCTGCCAGAAGGCCGCGGGGTAGAAGTCTCCAGGAGACTGTCCAGGTTGGTTGGCAGGCACCAGGTAACCGGGGGTCTCAGAAAAAGTTATCAGCACTTTTTTAATACTACTCTTTCAGGAGGAAATTCGATGGTCAAAAAACTTTGTGCTCTTGCTGTGCTTGTATTGCTTGGATCATTATTTGCGGGTTGCGCTCAGAAAAAAGATCGAATATCGCCGTTAGAAAGTAAGATGATAACAATTACTGATTCCCTGGGGCGGACGGTGGCGGTACCCTGCCCGCCGCAGCGGATCGTTTCTGTAAACAGCGACGTTTCGGAAATGATCTGTGCCCTGGGAGCGGCGGATAAAATCGTCGGGGTGGCAGATACCGCTGAATTCCCGCCGCTGTTAAAGGATAAAGCGAAAGTAGGCCAGGCTTTCACGCCCAGCGTGGAAAAGATTCTGGAACTCAAGCCGGACGTGGTCTTCGGCTACGGCAAGTTCCTTAAATCCGAACTGTCCCAAAAAATCGAGGCGGCCGGCGTACCTCTGGTTTATCTCGATTGTTATAAAGTGAGTACCTTAAGTCAGGATATTAAAACTCTGGGCACGATCCTGGGCAAGGAAAAAGAAGCCGGTGAATATGTGGCCCTGTTTGAAAAGTATTTGAAGCAGGTTACCGAGCGGACGAAAGGTCTTAAGCCCGAAGAAAAAACTCCGGTTTACCTGGAGGGCTACACCGACTACAGCAGCAACGCAGCCGGTTCCGGCGGGGCCGAGATGATTGACCTGGCCGGCGGAAGGAATATTGCCGCCACGGAAAACGTGCCTTATCCTACGGTAAGCCCGGAATGGGTGGTGGGTAAGAATCCACAGGTGATCATCAAAGCTGCCAGCAGCAAGGTTGTTTCCGGCTACGGCGCATCCGGCGAAGGAATGAAAAAGCTGCGGGAGCAGATCATGTCCCGCCCCGGGTGGCAGCAGATCAAGGCCGTCAAAGACGGGCGGGTCTACGTCATCTCCAGCGAGATCTACACCGGCCCGCGGGCGCCGGTGGGCGTTTCCTATTTTGCCAAATGGCTATACCCCCAGTTTTTTACCGACCTGGATCCCGAAGCTGTGCACAGGGAGTTTCTCTCCCGCTTCCACGGTCTGGAAGCCAAAGGGGCCTGGGTCTACCCGGGTGAGCATTAATTTGCATATTTAGGAAAAACACAGGTTACGTCACCTGAAAAAACCGCTGTTGCTGATTCCGATGGCCAACAGGTGATAGTTAACTGCCCCCGTAACGAGGGATTTCTTTGCGGAAAACAATCCCTGGGCCTTAGAAGAAATCGCCCGGCGGCTGTTGGAGGCCGAAAGCCGGGGGTTATGGCAGGCCGATCCGGAAACCCTGGCCCGCTTAAAGGAAATTTACCTGGAAATCGAGGGCTGGCTGGAAGAGCGCACGGGCGAGGTAAAAGGCGAATTTCAGGGCGGGGCGGTGAACATCGTTACGGCGAAGGAATTGGCTGGCTGGGGAGAGAAGCTGGCGGCAATCCAAAAAGAACTGGCGAAAGAGCCTCCTTAAGAACAGAAAGTAAACCGCAGGGGGATTAGCTTTAACCGGACGAGCGTTGAAATTTTTTAAGCAGGGGGAGGTAAAAGTGAAAAAGGGTCTACTTCTTATTACCGCTTGCGTTTTGTTCTTATTGGTCCTGGCCGGATGCGGGCAGGCGAAATCGCCGGTCTCCGCGCCGGAGAAGAAGACGGTTACGATTACTGATTCCGATGGTCAACAGGTAACGGTTAACTGTCCGCCGCAACGAGCAGTGGTTCTTGCCGGCTATACGGCTGAAATTATTAAAGGGCTGAAAGCAGAAACAGCGGTGGTCGGGATAGATGAACATACCAGGGAAAAGACCAGATGGCCGGCTTACGTGCTGCAGCTTCCATCGGTTGGTGAGGCTTCCAAACCGGATCTGGAAAAAGTTATTTCGTTAAAGCCGGATCTGGTAGTAGGTTGGCACTTGAAACCCGAATTGAGAGAAAAAATTATCCAGGCCGGTATTCCTTATGTTTGTATTTATGGCTACAAGGTGGAAAAATTGCCTGCCGAAATACGTACCCTGGGCCGGATTTTTAATCGGGAAGCGCAGGCTGAGGAATATGCAGGATTTATTGAGAAACACTGGCAGATCGTGAAAGACCGGGTGCAGAATCTGCCGCCGGAGAAAAAACCGAAAGTTTACTGGGAATCAAGCTTTGCCGCTTATTCAACCTTTGCCAGGGACACTGGCGCCGATCCTTTGATCAGATGGGCAGGCGGCATAAATATTGCCGGGGAAGAACCGGCAACCAACCCGAAAGTCAGTGCCGAGTGGGTGATTCAAAAAAATCCTGATTTCATCATCAAATATGCAGGACGTGATCTGGCGGGATGGAATGTAACTGATGCAGAAAAGCTCAAGCAGTCCCGGGAGGAAATTATGTCCCGGCCCGGTTTTAAGGAAACTAATGCTGTCAAGAACGGCAGGGTGTATATCGTTTCCGACCTGATTACTTGTGCTCCGCGAGGCGCGGCAGGGATCTATTACCTGGCTAAATGGTTCCACCCCGACCTCTTCAAAGACGTCGACCCGGAGGCAATCCACCGGGAAATGCTTAAAAAATTCTACAATGAAGAACTCCGGGGGGTGTGGGTTTACCCGGAAAAATAATGGTGTTGGGCCGGTGTAAAGAGTGTCAGGCAGGGCCGTTCAAAGGCAAATGGGCTTATCCTGAGGCTTAAGGCAAAAATAAACAGTTTAAAGATTATTGAGCCTGGTATTTAAACTAAAGGGACAACAAGCAGGAGGTGCTTAAATTGAGAGGTTTCCGGTTAATGGACGGTTTGAAAAATAATTTATTGGTCAGTTTGCTGGCATTTCTTCTGGTTACCTGCGTGGTTCTGGCGGCGGGGTGCGGGCAAACAGCAAAAAAGCAGACTTCTCCGGCGGAAATCACCATTACAGATTCCCTGGGGAGAAGCGTTAGCGTTCCCCAGCCGCTGGAAAAGGTGGTTGTGCTAAATGTGGACGCAGCCGAAGCCATCGCTATTTTAAAAGGACAGGAAAAAGTGGTGGGAGTGGCGGAAGGGAGTATCCCCCAGAAGACATTCCTCGGCTTGCAAGATAAACCAGTGGTAGGCAAGTGGGATGCCCCCAGCTACGAAAAGATCGCCGAGTTAAAACCCCAGGCGGTTATAGCCTACGGCAAGTGGCCGGGCAAAGAACTGGAAGAAAAGCTCGCGCCACTAAATATTAAAGTTCTCCGGATTGACTGTTATAAGCCGGAAACGTTCGATCAAGACCTTTGCACGCTGGCCGAGATAATGGGAGCGAAAACGAGAGCAGAAGAATTTCTGAAGTGGAAGGAAGAAAAAGTCAATCTGCTGAAAGAACATTTAAAGGACCTCCAGCCGGCTGCGAAAGCCCGTGTGTTCGCCATTTCCTCCGGTAAATTAGCAAAGGGCGACTGGGGAACATACGCTAAAGGCACGGCAACTCACCAGGGGATCGAGATGGCCGGAGGGGTAAATGTGGCCGGTGAATTGAACGAGTTCCCCAAAGTTAGCGCGGAGTGGGTGTTGAGCCAGAACCCCGGTGTTCTGGTGATTACCTGTTACGGCAAAGAACTGGGTTACGAGGCTAACGATTATGCCGCCGCCGAAAAAGTAAAAGAACAGGCGTTAAAGAACGAAGTTTTAAGTAAAACGGAGGCGACCAGGAGCGGGCGAATTTATTTGCTTACCAACGAGCTTTTGGGTGGCAGTAAGACTTTTTTGGGAGCCCTTTACCTGGGCAAGTGGTTTTATCCGGAACGTTTTAAAGATGTTAATCCTGAGCAGATTTACCGGGAGTATTTTGAAAAGTGGCTGGGCGCGACTTACAAGGGAAAGCATGCCTATCCGCCCGTGTAATTTTAAGATGGTTAGGAAAGGGTGTCAAGAGGATGAAATGGCGCAAAGCATTGGTAACCATAGCTTCTCTAATGTTAGTATTATTCCATCTTGCCGGTTGTGCTCCCAAACAGCAGGCCCAACCGGCAAAAGGGAAAATTTCTATAACTGATACTCGGGGCCGGGTGGTGGAAGTCCCTTGCCCGCCGCAGCGCATTGTAGTTTGCAACAGCTATGTGGCAGAAGTGCTCTGTGTGCTGGAGGCATCAGACAGGGTGGTCGGGGCGCCTAAAGATATGCTCAGCTTTCCCATTCTCGATCAAAAGCTGAAACACACCAGCGATGTAGGTGCTATGTTTACCCCCAATGCTGAGCAGGTTTTGGCGCTCAAGCCGGATCTCGTTTTTGCCTGGAGTACGACCAAAGAAGAAATTGTCGACCAGTTGCAGAAAGCAGGGGTGCCGGTGGTGCTTCTCGACTGCTCGCGCTTTGATAAACTTGCCCGGGAGATAGAAATTGTAGGAAAAATAATGGCCCGAGAAGAGAGGGCAGCGGAACTGGTGGCTTTTATCAATAAATACCACCGGGAGATTGAAAAACGGACGAAAGACCTTCCGGAGAAAGATAGACCGTCTGTTTATTGGGAAAGCATGAGCGATTACAGTACCTGTACACCAGGCTCATCTGACTGGCAAATTTTAGAAGTGGCTGGCGGGAAGAGTATTTTTGAAGATAAAAACTCTCAGTCAAAGGTTAGCCCTGAATGGGTGGTAACGAAAAATCCGCAGGTAATTATTAAGTGTCCGGGGACAGGAAAAATTCCTTCCGGTTACGGTGTAAGCGATGCTGCTTTAAAAAAGCAACGGGAGGATATATTGAGCCGGACGGAGCTTAAGGATACCGAAGCAATCAAATCCGGTAAAGTTTTTGTGCTTTCGAGGCGGGCTGCTTCGGGACCACAGACGGTGATAGGCCTGGTTTACGTTGCCAAATGGCTTCACCCGCAGTTATTCCTGGATATGGATCCAGAAGCCATTCAGCGCGAGCTTATTGAGAGATATTACCATATGAGCTATGCCGGTGGGACATGGGGTTACCCCGAACCCCGCTGATTTTAATAGTTACTGTTTGTTTTAGGCGGGGATCATTATTCCTGGCAAGGATAATCATTGACATGAGTCAGGAGGTTTTGAAATGCAGGTGAGAAAGAGTCTTTTTGCGGGTTTTGCCATTGTTACCGTCGTATTTATTGTTTTCCTGGCCGGCTGCGGACAGCAAAAAGAAAAGCCTCAAACCGCCGGAATTGAGATTACCGATGCCGCGGGGAAAACCATTGGTCTCTCCCGGCCGCTACAGCGGGTAGTGGTCTTGAACCCTACCATTGCTGAAGCCATGCGCCTTTTGGAAGTGCCGGCGGAAGCAATGGTGGGCGTAAGCGATAACGTGCAAAATATACCGTTTTTAGACATGAAAAGTAAACCGCTTGTTGGCAAATGGACCGCGCCGAATGTGGAGAAAATTGCGGAGCTCAAACCGGAGGCCGTACTTACCTACGGTAAATACCCGTCCAAAGAGGTAAGAGATAAAATCGAGGCGCTGGGGATTAAGGTAATTGGTATAGATTTCTACTACCTGGATAAATATGACGAAGATTTTCTCCGGGTGGCCAAAATTTTTGGTAAGGAAGCAAAGGCGCAGCAGTTTTTGCAATGGAAAAACCAACCTCTAACCACTGTGCAGGAGCGTGTGGCCGGGGTAAAAGATAAGCCCGGGGTGCTGTGCCTGTGGACAACTTACTTTACTAAAGGAACCTGGAAAACTTTTGCCCCGGGTTCATCCTACGACCAGGCAATAAATTTGGCCGGGGGGACCAATCTGGCTAAAGAGCTTCCTGCTTCGCCAGAAACACCGGAAGTAAGCGGGGAGTGGGTGCTCAGCAAAAATCCGGAAGCTCTGGTGATGGTTTATACCAGCGATGGTCTGGGGTACAACACGCAAGATCTAAATAGGGTCAAGGAGCTGGAGAAAGGGGTAAAGAAAAATCCCGTGCTAAGCAAAACCAGAGCAATAGAAAAAAACAGGGTTTACTTTTTAAACATCTCGGGCTTAGGCAGGTATGTGGAGGTTGTTTACCTGGCCAGGTGGCTTTACCCCGAAAAGTTTCAGGACCTTAATCCGGAGCAGATTCTCAAAGAGTACTTTGAACAGTGGCTGAAGGTGCCCTATAAGGGCAAATGGGCTTATCCCGAAGCCTAAAAATTAAAGGAGGAGCAGTGCAGAGATTTTTAGCCATTTTGACCGCTTTTCTGTTACTTTCTTTGCTAGGCGGCGGCTGCCGGGAAAGCCAATCCCCTGGCGTTACGGAAAAGGCCAAAAAAATAAACATCACCGATTCTTACGGCCGGCAGGTAGAGGTTTCTGCCCCACCAGGGAAGATAATCAGCCTTAATCCCAACGTCACCGAGATGCTTTATGTCCTGGGCACGGCTGACAAAATTATAGCCCTTTCCGACGGCCAGCGGTTCCCTCCGCAGGCAAAAGAGAGACAGGGCGGGCGTACCTTATCTCCACCGAATTGAGCGGTTCGCCCCGGGATGTGGTCCTTCTGTGCTACTACGCCAAATGGTTATATCCCAGGCTTTTTGCCGATCTCGACCCGGCGGCCGTTCACCGGGAGATCATGGAAAAGTTCTACAAGTTGGAGTATAAAGGGATCTGGGTTTACCCGGAAAAATAATTTTGCTTGTTTAAAGATCATCGAATGAATTTACGCTGCGGCATGAGGAATTAAGTGGAGAGGAGCGGGGTGGCATGGATTTGCTGGCAGGAATGAACGGCCTGGCCCAAAAAAATTTGCCGGCCGTTAAGGCGGCCTACTCCCGGCACACCGGCCGCAAGGTGCTTTTGCTCTTTGTTTTGCTGGGGGTGCTGTTGCTGGGGATCCTTTATTCTACCGCCGTGGGCGCTGCCGGAATCAGCACCAAAGACGTGATCGGGGCCATTCTTGCGCACTGGGGGTTAAAAGTTTTTCCGGCCAGTGAACTGGCGGAAACGGTGGTCTGGCAACTTCGCCTGCCCCGTGTTTTTCTGGCCGTGCTTACGGGGATGAGCCTGGCCGGAGCCGGGGCGGTAATGCAGGGGGTGTTGCGGAACCCGCTGGTTTCTCCCTATACTTTAGGTCTTTCCAGCGGGGCGGCCTTTGGAGCGGCCCTGGCTATTGTCCTGGGCACGGGGCTGCTGGGGGGAAGCTATTTAGCCCTTTCCAAGTGGTTGATCATTACCAACGCCTTTATTTTTGGCGCTTTGACCATGGTGCTGGCTTATCTTTTGGCTACTTTTAAAGGATTGGCGCCGGAGGTTCTGGTGCTGGGCGGGGTGGCGATCGGTTACCTCTTCCAGGCCGGTGTCTCCCTTTTAAAGTACATTTCCAACCACGAAGCGCTAAGAGAGCTGGTCGTGTGGTTAATGGGGGGGTTTTGGGGGGCAAACTGGCAAACCGTGGGGTTGGTGGCCCCCGTAGTCTTTGGCTCTATCGGCGGGCTGCTTTACTTCGCCTGGGACTTAAACGTGCTGGGGGCCGGCGAAGAAGTGGCGGCCAACCTGGGGGTCAACGTGAGCCGGGTACGTCTATGCACCCTGGGGCTTTCCACCCTGGTGGCTTCGGCGGCGGTGGCCTTTACCGGAATCATTGGTTTTATCGGCCTGGTTTCGCCCCATATCTGCCGGATGCTCATCGGCAGCGACAACCGCTTTCTGCTCCCTTCTTCCTGCCTGATGGGGGCAGTGCTGCTGTTGTTTTCCGATACTATCGCCCGGACCATTATTGCCCCCACCGAACTGCCGGTGGGAATCATCACGGCGCTTATGGGCTCGCCCTTTTTCATTTACCTGCTCATGAAGAAAAAGCGGCAGTGGTGGGGGTAACAGCAGGAAGTTCTTGGCCGCCCGGCGAAATGAGAGGGGGAAGGATAAAATGCTCTTTCAGATCAAAGGAGTTTGTTTTTCTTACGGTAGCGTGCCGGTATTGGAAAATGTAACCTTTCAGGTGCAGCCCGGGGAGGTGCTGGGAATTGTTGGCCCCAACGGTTCTGGGAAGAGCACCCTCTTGCGCTGTCTGGCCAGGGTATTGAAGCCCCGGATGGGGACGATTTTTCTGGATGGGAAGAATCTGGCTGACCTGCGCGGCCGGGAGGTGGGGCGCTGTTTGGGGTACGTGCCTCCGCCGGGCACGGGGCAGGCGTTTCCCTGTACCGTGCTGGAGACGATTCTCCAGGGACGCCGGCCCCACCTCACCTGGGGGGTGGGGGAGCGGGACCTGGCGGTGGCTTCCCGCGCCCTGGCCTACCTCGGGTTGACTGAGCTGCAAGACCGGCAGCTCGGCGAACTTTCCAGCGGCCAGCGGCAAAAAGTGTTCATCGCCCGCGCCCTGGCCCAGGAACCGGTTGTTTTTCTGCTGGACGAACCGACGGCCACGCTGGATGTGCGTTACCAGCTGGAAGTTCTGGCCCTTATGCAGGAATTGGCCAGAAGTCACCAGCGGCTGGTGGTGGTCGTTTTGCATGACTTAAACCTGGCCGCCCGTTACAGTAATCACCTGATCCTCTTGTACGAAGGGCGCATTTTTGCCGCCGGCGCACCGGAAGCAGTGCTTTCCCCGGAAAACATCCGGACTGTTTACGGCGTGGAAGCGGTGGTGGCGAAAAACAGCTGGGGGTTGCAGATAACGCCCGTGGCACCGCTAAACGGGCCGGCGAATGGGGATATTCTCGAAGGAAAAGAAATGGCCGGAAAAACTCTGGCTGTCCAGGTGTAGGCAGGTGTGCGTCTGGCGGAGCGCCCCGGGGATTACAGGAGATACGATTAAAGAAAGAATCATTAACGTCTTTCGGGCCAGGACAGCTTTTCTGTTGTGCCTTTAAGCGGCAGTTTGCCTCCGGCTTTTCCCGCAAGCTCTCCTTAATTTTTGTTAGCCAGGCAAAAACACAGGCCGCAGCTGGCTTTCAAAAAAGGTTTCGTTTAAAAAGGGACGGATGGCAAGCTCCGGACTTTGCAATTTGGGGTTGGTTTCCAGGATAAGGATCAGCTAAAGGGGGTGGTGGTTGTTTATGAAGCAGGGCGGCGTTTTCCCGGCTGCTTTTGCTGAGGCGGGCCGGACCCAAAAAGGAGCGGCCCTGGCGGTGCGGGGGCTGGTTAAACGTTACGGTTCAGTTACCGCGGTGGATGGGATCAACTTTACCGTCCGGTGGGGCGAAATTTTTGGTCTGCTCGGTCCAAACGGCGCTGGCAAAACCACCACCATCCGGATGCTGATCACCCTGACCAGGCCGACGGCCGGCGAGCTGTATGTGGCCGGCCATCCGGTGAACGGTAACGCGGTGGAGGTTAAACGTTGCATCGGGGTAGTGCCCCAGCAGAATAACCTGGAGCGGGAATTGACCGGGCGGGAAAACCTTTTGCTGCATGCCCTCCTGCACAGGGTACCGCGCGGCGAGCGGGAGCGGCGCATTGAGGAGCTGTTGGCATATGTGGGCCTGTCTTCCCGGGCCGGGGACCGGGTGCAGCACTATTCGGGCGGGATGGCCCGCCGCCTGCTCATTGCCCGGGCCCTGCTGCACCGCCCGCCCATCCTCTTTCTAGACGAGCCGACCATTGGCCTGGATCCGCAGACCCGCCGCCGCATCTGGGATCTGATCCAGCTGCTGAACCGGGATGGGGTGACCGTCCTGCTGACCACGCATTACATCGAAGAGGCGGAAAGCCTCTGCCACCGGGTGGGCATCATTGACCGGGGTAAATTGATTGCCCTGGGTACGCCGGCGGAGTTAAAAGAGAGGCTGGGGAATTATTGCGTGGAATTTTTAAACGAACAGGGCACCGAGCGGCATTTCTTTGCCACCCGGAACGAAGCAAAGGAATACGCTCAAAATAAAGATTTTGACACGGTAGTGCGCCGCACCAACCTGGAAGATGTCTTTGTGGAGCTGACCGGTCGTGAAGCAAGGGAACTGGCTTCAGTCTAAAAATGGCGAACCTGCCGCCCTGAACAGGAGCTTTTGCGGAACCGGCCCGTCTTTAGCCTGCCTGGACTGGCTGCCCATTGTGCTGGCCATGGGGATGGTCTGGCGGCGGCGCTGGTGGCGCTTTCTCATCGGGGGACTGAACAGGCCGCTGATCTTCCTGGTTATTTTTGCCTGGAACCTGGGTGACCGGACGGCAACCGCCACCGATAGTTACCTCGGCTTTCTGGTGCCCGGTCTGGTGGTCATGGCTGCCGTTTCGGCCAGCTATGCCGACCTGGTGAACTGGTTTACCCTGCGGCGTACCCACCTGCGGGAACTGGATGAATACCTTTTGGCCCCTATTTCGAACCGTTCGCTTTTAATCGGGCACGTATTGGGGGCGGGAATCAAGGGTTTTCTTACTTCCCTGGTAGTGTTTTTGACCGCGTCTTTGCTGGTCAGGGGTTTTCAGTTTTCCGTCCTCTGCTTTATCCAGTTATTAATCATTTGCCTGACCTTTGCCTGTCTGGCCGTGGCCGTGGCCATGGTGGCCGGGGGAGATAAAGATACCCTGATGTTCACCAACCTGATTGTGTTTCCGATGACCTTTTTCTGCGGCACCTTTTTCCCGGTGGAGCAATTGCCCGGCATGCTGGGGCATTTGAGCTGGGGCCTGCCCCTGACGGCGGCCACCTATAACCTGCGCGCTCTTGTTCTGACCGGCACCGGTCGGCTTTGCTGGTTTTTCCAAAGCCTGGGCTGGCTGGCCGGCCTGTACATGACGGCTTATTTGCTCTTAAAGTGGCGGCGGGAAGATTAAATGGGGCAGCGGCTATTGGGGGTGGTGATGATAATTGCCCGCTTCTGCAAAGCAAACAGTCAAACAGCCAGAGCCGGTTGAAGTTTCGCCCGGGTTTAAACTCCGGCCCGCGAAAGGTCCAACTATCGCTTCCAGTGGTGTTCCGGCAACCGCTGGGGGGTAAAGATGCGCTGCTTTTTACCCCCCTGGTACCCAATTATCTGGGAAGAAATGATCTACTGGCGGAGCAAGTTCTGGCTCTACCTGGCCACCTACATGCTTTCCCCCCTGCTCTTTTTACTTTCCTTTGGCTTCGGGGTGGGGCGGCGGTTGCAGATGATTATGCCCGGTGGGATGAGCTACCTGGACTTTTTAGTGCCGGGCGTGGTGGCCCTGTCCTTGTTCAATAACGGAGTGACTTCTGTCACAATCCGGATGTTCTATACACGCCTGTTCTGGCAAAGCTTCGAGTCTTACCGTCTGGCTCCGGTGAGCGATTTTTCGATCTGCCTGGGCTACACTCTGGCAGGCGCCATGCGCGCCCTTTTGGCCGGTCTGGTTGTTCTGCTCATGGTGTTCCTGCTCGTGCCCTCCCTGAAGCCAAACGGGAATTTTTTCCTGGCAATGCTCCTGGCTTCCCTCTGCTTCGGCGCCTTTGGGGTGCTCATCGGCCTGTGCCTGCGCTCCTTCGACGACCAGGCCCTGGTCAGCGAATTTATCTTTGTCCCCGTTACTTTTTTAAGCGGTACCCTGATCCCCGTGGAACGCCTGCCCGGAATCTTGCAGCATGTGGTCTGGTTTTTCCCCCTTACCCCGGCAGCGGAACTGCTGCGCGCCACCCTAACCGGGGGTGGATTCCCCTGGTGGCTGGCGGCGGTGCTGGGGGGATGGAGTGTTGTTTTCTTTACCCTGGGCTGGTTCAGGCTGAAAATGCTGGATGGTTAGGTTGAAAAATTTTAAAGAAGGGAGGGTTTTTTGATGACCGATTGGGAAAAAGCAATTGCCTTTCATGGGCACCCCTGCTGTTTACTGGCGATCGGCTATCGCGCAACGAAAATTGCCCTGGAGAAACTGGATATCAACGGCCACAAGCACAATCTGGTGGCTGTGGTGGAAAACCGCACCTGTGCCGCCGACGCGGTGCAGGTGGTCTCGGGTTGCACCTTTGGGAAAAGAAATTTTATCTACAGGGACAACGGCAAATATGTTTTTACTTTTTCCCGCCTGGGAGAGCGGCAAGCCTTGCGGGTTAGCTTAAAGGCAGGAGTGTTAGGGAAGGAAGGGGAGGACTTTGTAGTCCTGATGGAAAAGGTAGCCAACGGCGTAGCTACGGAAGAGGAGCAGGCGGAGTTTGCTCACCGCCAGGAGCCCCTGATGAAGTACATTTTGGAAGGGCCGGCGGAAGAGATTTTTGCAGTGCAATTTATCGATGCAGAAATACATCTTCCCGAACTCTGCCTGCAGATGGTGACCTGCAGCCGTTGTGGCGAAGAGATGATGAAAGATCATACTTTTTTTCCATGCGGACAACCGGTTTGTAAACGATGCCTGGATTTCAGTGCGAATTCACCTCGCAAAGCTTAACATGAGGGAAATATTGGGGGAACGGCAAAAAACTACTGGACAATCATCAAGACGTGTGTTATATTAACTCCTGACAGTTGAATATCTTTAAGCAGGCGGGTGCCTTTGCCCCGGGGGCAAGGGATAAAAGGGAACCAGGTGCAAGTCCTGGGCGGCCCGGCCACTGTAAGTGGGGAGCTGCTTACCAGGGATCAGCCACTGGCCGGTACTTGAGTAAAAACTGGTTCTGCCGTGAGGAAAGTTGGCTGCGGCTAACGGGAAAATTACGGTAAAGGGAACCAGACCAGAGCGGAGTGCCAGCCGGGAAGGCGGTAAGCAGGCAATGACCACCAGCCAGGAAACCTGCCCGTCTGTGCGTGGCGGAAGAAACCTCCCGGGGAGAGGGCAACGCCGGAGCGAAAATTATTTTTTAGCTCCAGCCGCTTCGGGGGTTGGGGCTTTTTGAATTTTGGTTACCCGATCCTTCTTCTTTCCGGTTCTTCTGGCAGAAGCAATGCTGCCAGAAGAACTGCGTTTTGTTTGGAATGGACGAAACATTTCCAAAAGCCACGGAGGCTTGCCCGGCAAACCAGATAATTATGGAGGGGGTGAGTTTTTGTGGTTTTTTTGATTAAGCGTCTGGACAACGGACTTTCCTGGCTGAACAAATGGAGAAGAGCGGGTGGTATATTGTTTATTTACAAAACGAGCAGCAGGGAAAAAATTTACCGGCGTGACGCGCTGAGGTGTTAAAGATGCCGGAAGAAGTCAGGGTGGCTTTAATCCACGCGGCGATCAAGTGGAAAGATAAGGAATATAACCTGCGGCGGTTGCTGGCCTTAAATGAAGAGGCTGCGGCCGGCGGTGCCCGGATCATTGTCAATCCCGAACTGGCCACCACGGGTTATGCCTTTGCAGGCAGAAAGGACATTTCCCCCTTTGTGGAAACCGTTCCCGGCCCGACCACGGAATTGTTCGGCGCCCTGGCCCGCCGGTACGGGGTCTTTATCTGCCTGGGGTTGCCGGAGGTAGATGCAAAATCTGGCATTTATTACAACACCGCCGTGCTCATCGGCCCCGACGGCCGGGTAAGGGGTGAGCACCGCAAGCTGGCCCCTGCGTATAAGGAAAATCTCTGGGCGGCCCGGGGAAACCTGCCCGTACTGGTGGCAGAAACTTCTTTGGGAAAGGTAGGTGTTCTCATTTGCGCGGACACCTATTGGTACAAGGCGTCCCGCATTGCTGCTCTGAAAGGTGCCCGGGTGCTGCTGATCCTGGCCAACTGGCCGCCCCATCACCACCCGCCGGAAATTTTCTGGCGTGCCCGAGCTCTGGAAAACGGAGTTTATGTCCTGGCCTGTAACCGTACGGGTCAGGATAGGACGATGAACTGCAATGCTTCCCAATCGTTTATCATTGGCCCCGACGGTAGCGTTTTGAAGGAAGTGCAGTCTGCGCACGATACCATTCTTGATGGCACTTTGCCTTTAAAAAACGGAAGGTTTTTTACCCCTGGGGCCAGTGTCCTGCTGGGCGAGAGGCGGCCGGAATTCTACGCCGGGATAACGCTGGATACTTTTTCCCAATTTGAACCGGAGGCGCTGCTGGGGTTGCCTGCTGGTAAAGAATTTGCGGTGGCTACTGTTCAGTTTGCTCCCCGGGCAAAAGAGCCGGTGGAAAATACCCGGCGCATTTTAGCCTTCCTGGACCAGGCCAAAGACCTGGCCGCCCGCCGGGGGATGAAGCTCGACCTGGTTGTTTTTCCGGAACTTGCGGTGACGGGGGCCATTTCTCGAGCAGCCCAGGCCGCAGAACTGGCCGAACCGGTTCCCGGCCCGGTTACCGCGGAGGTTATCCGAAAGGCAGAAAAGCTGGACCTGTATGTGGTGCTGGGGGTGCTGGAAAAAGAAGGCGGTCAACTGTTTAACACTGCCGTGTTGATCGGTCCGGCGGGATTGCTGGGAAAATACAGAAAGATCCACCTGAGTCCGTTCGACCGGGAATGGGCTTGCCCCGGGCAGGAAGATTTCTGCTTTTTTGACCTCCCCTTTGGCAGGGTGGGCCTTTTACTGGGGTATGACTTGTTTTTCCCGGAAAGCCTGGAGAGTCTGGCCAAACAGGGGGTGGATGTGCTCTGCGTACCCGCCCTCTGGAATGATCAAAAAAGCCAGTTTCTCTGGGAAGCCAGGATTGCCGAACAAATGCATCTGGTGGTGGCCAATCAATGGGGAGGCAGCGATTCTTTTGGGACGTCGGGCGGCAGTTTGATTTACGGTTATTCCCGCTTTCCGGAAAAGCGCGTGCGGCTGGTGTCCCCGGCTGGCGAAGACAGAGTCAACATTATGCTTTTAAACCCACAGGAGACCAGGCAAAAGAAGTTTCTGGAAGAAGTGGATTATCATCTCCTGCTCACCCGTCAGGGATAACCGGGTCTATCGGCCCATGGCCCGGAGTGATTTTTAAGGAAAAGAGGGAAAGCGGGATGAAGGTAAGAATATTGTTTTACACGGTCATTGAAGGTGAATTGGGCAGCCCCGGTAATGCCCTCAGGAGCGTGCACCGGGAATCCGGGCCCCTGGTGGAGGCAAATGGCTGAAAAAATAAAACTCCTTATTTTGCTGGTGACCACGGACTGCAACTTGCGCTGCGTTTATTGCTACGCCCGGGGAGGCGAAGGCAAAGAACACATGCCCTGGGCGGTGGCCCGGCAGGCGGTGGATTATGCCGCCGCCCGGAGCCGATCTTTTAAAATCCAGTTTTCCGGGGGCGAGCCGCTCTTCAACCTGCCCCTGGTAAAAGAGGTGGCGGCCTACGTCCGGTCACGCCGGCTTTCCGTTAAATTGCAGCTGCAGACCAACGCAACGCTGATCACCCCCGCCGTGGCCCGGGAATTAAAATCACTGGGCGTGGCGCTGGGGGTGAGCCTGGACGGTTGTCCGGAGATTAACGGCCGGCTGCGCCCTTTTGCCGGGGGTGAGGGTTCTACCCTGGCTGTAATCCGGGGACTGCAAAATCTGGCGGCAGAAGAAATCAAGGTGGGCCTGACGGCGGTTTTAGCGGCGGAAAGCGCGGCAGGGTTGGCCCGGCTGGTGGAGCTGGCTGCTTACCTGGGGAACGTTGCCGGGATTTCTCTGGATCTGCTGCGCCCCCTGGGCAGGGGCCGGGAGGGGCGCGCAGCACCGCCGGAGCCGGAGCTCTTAAGCCAGCAGGTCAAAGCAGCCATAAAGCGGGCGGAGGAAATAGCCCGGCTGGGCGGCCCTTTAATTCGCTTTCGGGAAGTGGAGAGGTTGAAATACCTGCTGC
The DNA here is from genome assembly GCA_036822475.1 of Bacillota bacterium. GTDB lineage: Bacteria > Bacillota > Desulfotomaculia > Desulfotomaculales > Nap2-2B > JAIMBK01. Next base: position 401 of record DAISHP010000006.1, on the reverse strand, counting down.
ACCGGGGAATAATCAGGCGACATTACTGTTCTGCCACCACAGGGCAGTCCCTGGCCGTTGCGCCCGACGGTTCGGTTTACCCCTGTGCTTCCCTTTGCGGCCTGACGGAATTTTACCTGGGCCGGATCACGGACAGGAGGTTTTCCCTGGCCGAAGCACTGGCAAAAACGCCGCTTCCGGGACGTAACGTGGAAAGAGTGGCCGGCTGCCGGGACTGTCCGGATCGATTTTTATGCGGTGGCGGCTGCCCCGCCCGGGCTTATGCCTTTACCGGCCGGATGGACCGTGCCTGTGACCTGGACTGCCGGTTAAGAAAAGTCTATCTGGATGTTTGTGGATGACAACTGAAATTCAGGCAGAATTGTTCATCCGGCCGGGAAAAGAGAAGAACCCTCCTCCGG
>DAISHP010000005.1:0-17329 GCA_036822475.1 Bacillota bacterium | reverse complement strand
GCCTGCTTTCCCGACCCGACTGGGTGATCGCGGTCATCTGGGTTTCTCTGGCCGCCCAGCTGGCCACCCTTCCCCTGGTTGCCCGCTACTATAACCTCGTTTCCCCGGTTTCCCTGCTGGCCAACATCGCGGCTGCGCCGCTGACCGGCCTGATCCTGGCCCTGGGCGCGGCGGCCGGTCTGGCCGGAGTAGTCTGGCTTCCCCTGGCCGGCTTAATTAATGCCGGCACTTCTTTTTTCCTGGACCTTTTCACCGGCCTTGTTTCTTTGCTGCCCGCTCTTCCCGGGGCAGTATTTTACGTGGCCACGCCGCCGCTGCCGGCGATTCTGGCCTGGTATCCTTTGCTCTGTCTGGTGGTAATGGTTTCAAACGGGCGGGGCTGGCCGGCAGTAAAAAATTATGTTCAGGAAAGCATCCGGCCAAGGCGCCGGGCAGTGCCGGCGGCGGCGGGGGTTATGCTGATTCTGGCAGTCTGGGTGGTTGGCCACCCGGAAAAGAAAGAACTCACTCTTCATCTGATCGACGTGGGGCAGGGCGACAGCATTTTAATCCAGACACCGGCCGGCAAAAACATCCTGATTGATGCCGGTGGGTGGAGCGGTGAATTTGAGTCCGGCCGGGGCGCCGGCGACCGGGTGGTGGTTCCTTACCTGCGCCGGCTGGGGGTAAAACGCCTGGACGTGCTGGTCATTACCCATCCCCACGAAGATCACGCCGGCGGGGCAATGGCGGTGGCCAAGGCATTTCCCGTCGAGCTGGCGGCCATTTCGCCGGTTGGCTTCCGCGCACCGTTAACGGTGGAAAACGATCCGTTGATCTTGAATTACCTCGACCCGGACTACGAGCTCCCCCCGGCATACCGGCAACTGCTCATTTATCTGGTGAACAAAAAAACTCCCGTTCGCCCGGTCCGCGCGGGGGACGAAATAAAATGCGATCCCCGGCTGGTAATCCGGGTCCTGGCCCCGCCCTTTCCACTGCTAAAGGGCACCCGTTCCGACGAAAACAACGCTTCCGTTGTTTTGCAGGTGCGCTATGGCGGGCAAACTTTTCTGCTTACCGGGGATATCGAAGTGGAGGCTCAGGAGTGGCTGGTGAACGCGGGTGATGGCCTGCAGGCCGACGTCCTCAAAGTGCCGCATCACGGCAGCCGCTTTTCTTCGCCCGCTTTCTTCGAAAACGTCCGGCCCGCACTGGCCCTGATTTCCGTGGGGAAACATAATCGTTTTAACATGCCGGCGAGCGAAACGTTGGAACGGCTGAAAATGCAGGGCGCGGCTGTTTACCGCACAGACGAGCACGGCGCTGTCATTTTGTCGGCAGACGGGAATAACCTGCGGGTGAAAACCGGGCGTGCTTTTACTTGTCGGTTTAAGCAGAAAAATTTGGATTAAAACTTCCTTAAAAGGGCCGTTACTTTTCCCAGGATAACCACTTCCCGGACAATAATCGGCGCCATCGACCGGTTTTCCGGCTGCAGGCGAATGTGGCTGTTTTCCCGGAAAAAGCGTTTCACGGTGGCTTCGTCGTCAATTAAGGCCACCACAATGTCCCCGTTTTCCGCGGTGGGCTGCCGGCGTACCACAACGAGATCGCCGTCTATGATGCCGGCCTCTACCATGCTGTCCCCGCGCACCCGCAGGATGAAAAATTCGCCATGGCCGGTGAGTTCTTCGGGAAGGGGGAGCGTGCCTTCCTGGTTTTCTACGGCCAAAAGCGGCATCCCGGCCGCTACCCGACCCAGGACCGGCAACACCTTAATCTCCGGGTGGGGGAACAACTCTTTGGCGCGAAGCACTTCCAGGGCGCGCGGTTTGCTCGGGTCCCGGGACAGCATCCCCTTTTTCTCCAGCCGCCTTAAATAACTGTGGACCGTGGAAGTGGAGCTCAACCCCACCGCCTGGCCGATTTCCCTCACGGAAGGGGGGTAACCTTTCGTCCGCAGGGCATTTTTAATCATATCGAGGATCTGTTTTTCCCGGGAAGTCAGTTCGTCCTTCATTTTTCAGCCGCCTTTCCATTTTTTTAGCAAAATTATAACATACGCAAAGGTAGAAAACAATTGTTCGCAGCAAATTTTTTTAATTCCATTTTGCAGGATTTGAACCGGAGATGCCGAATTAAGTAAATATTTAAATAGAAAATAAAAGAGTAATCCGCCGGGTGTAATTCTTTTGGAGGCGCTCTCTACCTCGAAGGCCGGAATAAAGTACGCAATTTAAGTATATAAGCGGACCGTGGCTATTCAATTAACATTTTTTTGGTCTAAGTTTTTCTATCTGCCGGAATCTTTTCGTGACAAAACCCGGGTTCCTATAAATCTACCCTGAAAAGATCAGGCACAAAAGGCACAAAGAAAATAATTCCGGCGCTTTATGCATATCCCTCTGTGCCTTAAGTGCCTTAGTGCCTCGGAGTGCGCCTGCTGTGAAAAATTTTTTCATCCTTTTGCTGGTGCTGCGTTAGCAGCATGAGGGTCTATGCGGAAAATGCGCCAGGGCGTTAAGGACATCCTGGCTTCGGGGCGGACTTTATTGTTACCGGCCCGAGAGCTCATCCAGAGGCTTAACCCGGTCCTTCGGGGTTGGCGGAACTATTACGGTCTTCCCTACGCCAGGACGAAACTAGGTCAAATTGACTGGCATGTGCTCCTCCGGTTGACCATCTGGCTTAACCGGAAGAAGCAGCGAAGGGGTAGATTCCACAGAAGCTCAGAAGCCTATCGACTTAGTAAGGTGCTCGGGCTTTAGCGCTTAGCTGTTTATTCGCATGCTGCAGGATGAAGAACATCGGAAAGCCGGATGCGGGAAAACTGCACGTCCGGTTTGATGAGGGGGCGCTGGGTAACGGCATGGTCGGGCTAGTGAGGCACTGTCAGACAAAAGGGGCAGCAAATGGATAGGCCTTACCTAAACCGGGCACCAGTACTCTACTCTGCAAAATGAGGCTTAAGGCAGGCATATTTTCCTTTGTGCCTTTGTGCCTGTTGCCTCTGTGCCTTTATTTTCGAGGGAGTAAGATGCCATGGCAACCGACCTCTCATTGGCAATCAGCAAGGAAGTGGCCAGGAGGATCCGCGAAATCGGCGGGCAAAACCTGAACCTCTGCATGCAGTGTGCGTTGCGGCACGTACAGCGCAAGCTGCACCGGCCCCGGGAGGACGGACTTTCTTTTTTAGCAGGTCGTCCAGCAGGACCGGCTGCGCGATTCCTGGTTTTTTAATGCTGCCTGTTTTGGCCTGGTTTACTTATAATTTTTGCCAGATTGGGTGAATATACCTGCTTTCTATAATCTTTAAGGTTAACCATGTTCCAATACTTTTACAAGGAGAAATGATTAGTTATGTCGGAAAGGTATCACTACTTGGTAAGAAGGCTTCATTCATTTACTGGTATTTTTCCGGTAGGTCTTTTTTTGCTTTTTCACATGCTGATTAATTCCTCTGTTTTCAGGGGACCGGAGGCTTATAATGAAACAATCACGATCTTGCAAAAAATACCCTTGCTTCCCTACTTTGAAATTTTTCTTATCGGAGTACCGATTGTTTTTCATGGTGTATACGGATTATGGATTACTTACGTAACAAAAACTGCCTTGTTAAGGTACCCGTATTTCCGTAATTGGGCGTTTTACCTCCAGCGGGTCACTGCCGTCATAACCCTTGCTTTTGTAACCTGGCATGTTTACGTGTTAAGGATTTCCAGGGTATTTACAGGGACCGAGATGAGTTACGAAGTTGTTTCCAGTTGGCTCTCGGAGCCTGCTTTCTTCATTGCTTACGTTATTGGTTTTCTTTCTGCAGTTTTTCACTTTTGTAACGGCTTGTGGTCATTTTTAGTTAGCTGGGGGATAACTATTGGTCCTGAATCGCAAAGGTTTAGTGCTTATGTTTGCACGTTAATCTTCATTATTTTTGCTCTGGCGGGCATAACGGGCTTAACTGCTTTCCGAAGTTAGGAACAGGGGGGAGGGAATTCTTTATGAAAATAGTGGTTGTTGGCGGCGGTCTGGCAGGACTGATGGCTACCATCAGAGTTGCCGAACGAGGTGAAGAGGTGGACTTGATTTCTTTCGTCCCCGTTAAGCGTTCCCACTCTGTTTGCGCTCAGGGGGGAATTAACGGTGCCGTTAATCTAAAGGGAGAAGGAGATACGCCAGAGAAGCACTTTGATGATACCATTTACGGAGGAGACTTCCTGGCTAACCAGCCACCGGTACTGAGAATGTGCAAGGCTGCGCCGGGAATTATTTACCTGTTGGACCGGATGGGAGTAACCTTTAGCCGGACGGCGGAGGGTAACCTGGACTTTCGCCGGTTCGGCGGTACTTTAGTTCACCGTACCGCCTTTTCGGGTTCGACTACCGGCCAGCAGTTGCTTTATGCTTTAGACGAGCAGGTTCGTTACTGGGAAACCCAGGGTATGGTAAATAAATATGAAGAATGGGATTTTATGGGTATTATTCTGGACGACGAAGGAATCTGCCGGGGGGCAGTTGCCCAGGATCTTAAAACCATGACCATCAGGGCTTTTCCCGCCGACGCGGTTATTCTGTGCACAGGGGGGATCGGCGCTATCTTTGGATACACTACGAATTCTGCAATTAATACCGGCAGCGCACTAAGCAGCGTATATCAGCAAGGGGCTTTCTACGGAAATCCGGAAATGATTCAGGTTCACCCCACAGCCATTCCGGGGAAGGATAAGTGCCGGTTGATTTCCGAAGGAGTGCGTGGCGATGGGGGAAGAGTATGGGTTTACAAAGACGGTAAGCCGTGGTATTTTCTGGAGGAATGGTATCCGGCTTACGGTAACCTGGTTCCCCGCGACGTAGCCAGCAGGGCTATTTATAAGGTCTGCAGGGAAATGGGCCTGGGTATCGACGGAAAAGATATGGTTTACCTGGACGTTACCCACTTAGATCCGGAATGGCTGGAAAAAAGGCAGGGGGGTGTTCTGGAAATATACAGAAAATTTGCCGGGGAAGATCCTTTAAAAGTGCCCATGAAAGTCTTTCCAGCCATGCATTACTCAATGGGCGGCTTATGGGTAGACTACGACCAAATGACCAATATACCAGGATTATTTGCTGCCGGGGAATGTGAATATCAATATCACGGCGCCAACCGTTTAGGTGCCAACGCTCTCGTTGCCTGTATCCACGCCGGGATGGTTGCCGGTCCGGCGGCAATCGATTACGCAAAGGGGCTAAAAAAATCTGCAACAGACATCCCGCAAAAGATTATTGAGCGGGCAGTAGAGCAGCAAAAATCTTTTATGGAAAAGATTTATAGTTTAAACGGCCGGGAAAATCCATATCAAATAAAAGAAGAACTAAACGAATGGATGATGGATAACGTTACCGTGGTGCGTTATAATAATAAGTTAAAGCAAACCGACGAAAAGCTCTGTGAACTTATTGAACGCTGGAAAAACATCGGCCTAAGTGATTCCGGGGGCTGGTCAAACCGAACAGCCGTTTTTATCCGCCACTTATGGAACATGCTTCAGATGTCGCGGGCAATCACCCTGGGTGCGTTGGCCAGAAACGAAAGCAGGGGGGCTCACTACAAACCTGATTATCCTCACCGGGACGATGAAAACTGGTTAAAAACCACCATTGCCACTTACACTCCTGATGGCCCGAAACTGACTTACGAAAAGGTGGATATCTCTTTAATCAAGCCCAGACCACGCCGCTACGACGTTAAAGTTGAAAAAAAGGGAAATGACGAAAAGGGGGCCCAATAATGCCCGCGTTAGTCCATCTAAAAGTAAAAAGGCAGGATAATCCACGCTCCAGGCCGTACTGGGAAGAATTCAAGGTTCCCTATACCCCAAAAATGAACGTTATTACGGCCCTTCAGGAAATCCAAAAAAATCCAGTCAATGCGGATGGAAAGAAAACTACGCCCGTAGTGTGGGACTGCAGTTGTCTGGAGGAAGTCTGCGGTGCGTGCACCATGCTTATTAACGGTACTCCGCGGCAGGCCTGCTCTGCACTTATTGATCAATTAAAACAGCCTGTTGTTCTGGAACCGCTGACAAAGTTCCCCGTCGTTCGGGACCTTATGGTTGACCGGACGGTAATGTTTGAAAACCTGAAAAAAGTTAAGGCGTGGGTACCGATCGACGGTACCTACGATCTTGGGCCGGGACCAAAGATGTCCCCTGCTGTTCGTGATGAAATCTACCTGCTGGCCCGTTGCATGACCTGCGGTTGCTGCCAGGAAGCATGCCCGAACGTCAATCCGAAAACAAATTACATGGGCCCCTCCGTAATGGGGCAAGTAAAGTTATTTAATACCCATCCCACGGGAGCAATGTACAGAGACGAACGTCTCGACGCCATCTCCCGGGACGGCGGCATCGTAGACTGCGGAAACGCCCAAAACTGCGAAAAAGTCTGCCCAAAACAAATTCCTTTAGTCAGAGTGATTGCCGAATTGAACAGAGAAACTGCCTTTCGAGGTTTCACCCGCTGGCTAAAGGGAAAACCTCCCCGGGCTACCTTTGACTTACCGACCGGGTAAACTGTCAGGGGAGCGATAAGGTCTTTACATTCCTTTGTTCAGTATAATGGGGAAGGTGGCACTGTTCCTCATATACTCAGCTGTACCCTGGCCTGGGTGGATACAAGATGCTACCTCCAGGCCTCCCTGATGAGTTTTATAGCTGAAACAAGGAACTACAGTAAGGATGGTGAAAGTTTACTAATGAAGCTTTTTGAATACATGGGCAAGGAGCTGTTTGTCCGGTACGGCATCCGGGTGCCCCGGGGGAAAACGGCGGCTTCCGCCGAAGAGGCCGCTCAGGCTGCTGCCGAAATCGGCGCTCCGGTGGTGATTAAATCCCAGGTTTTAACCGGCAAACGCGGAAAAGGAGGGGGCATTAAGTTCGCCGCCAACCCAAAAGAAGCACAAGAGCTTGGCGCGGCCATTTTGGGAATGACCGTCCAGGGGTACCGGGTAGAGAAGGTGCTCGTTGAAGAACAATTGCAAATAGACAGGGAGTTGTACGTTGCCATTACCATTGACGGTTCGGCGAAAAGGCCCGTGTTGATTGCTTCTGCCCAGGGCGGCATGGATATTGAAGAGGTTCCCGAAGATTTCATCGTGAAAGTGTACATCGATCCTTATCTGGGCGTCCAGCCCTACCTCGCCCGGGAGATTACCCGCCGCCTGGGTTTGAGCGGACCCCCGGCCAAAGAGATGCAGCGCCTGCTGCCCCTGCTTTATAAAATTTTCAAGGAAAAGGATGCCGAACTGGTCGAAATTAACCCGCTGGTGATCAGCGGCGAGCAACTCATCGCCGCCGACGCCAAAGTCACCATTGACGACGAAGCCCTCTACCGGCAAAAGGACCTGCCGCGGGTGGAGGAGCGCACCGCGCTGGAAAAAATGGCCCACGACGCCGGCTTATCTTACGTGCAGCTGGACGGCAACATTGCCGTGATGGCCAACGGGGCCGGCATCACCATGGGCACCCTGGACATCATTCAACACTACGGCGGCTCTCCGGCCAACTTTTTAGACGCCGGCGGAGGTACCGGGATGGAGGGTACGGCCAAAGCGCTGGAGATTCTTTTGGCCACCAGCCCGAAAGTTATTTTAATCAACATTTTTGGCGGGATTACCCGCTGCGACGACGTGGCCAACGCCCTGGCAAAGGTGAAAAAGGAAAAGGGTATTTCCGTGCCGGTGGTCATTCGCCTGGTTGGAACAAATGAAGAAGAAGGAGTACGCATCCTGAAAGAAAACGGTTTTGAAGCCTACCGGAAAATGGAGGAAGCGGCCGCCAAAGCGGTAGAACTGGCCGGGTAAGAAGTGGGAAGTGAGAAGTTAGAGGTGAGATAAGTTCTCACCTTTGTTCAGGGGGAGTTGCCCATGAGAACTACCATTCCCCTTGTTAATTATGAAAATTGAGGCACTAAGGCACAAAGGCATAAGGGGAAATGCATAGACGACCGGGAATACTTACTTTGTGCCTTTGTGCCTGGAAACTTTGTGCCTGCTATTTAGAGGGAGTTGAAGAAGCATGGCCATCATTATCGATGAAAATACGCACGTTCTGGTTCAGGGAATCACCGGCAACCAGGGTCTTTTCCACACCCGCCAGATGCTCGCCTACGGCACCAAAATTGTCGCCGGCGTGTCCCCGGGGAAGGGTGGCGCCAAAGCGGAAGGCGTACCTGTTTACGACAGTGTGAACGCGGCCCTGGAAGGACACCGGATTGATGCCTCGGTACTTTTTATCCCCGCCGCTTTTGCCAAAGACGCTGCCTTTGAGGCCATCGACGCCGGCATCAAGGTGCTGGTGATCATTACCGAACATATTCCCGTGCACGATGAACTGGAGATTATGGCCCTGGCCCGCCAGCGCGGCACCACCGTCATTGGGCCGAATACCTTTGGAATCGTTTCCTCCGGGAAATGTAAGATCGGTATCCCGCCCAATCAATTTTTCATGCCCGGCCACGTGGGCGTGGTTGCCCGTAGCGGCACCCTGACCTACGAAATAGTCGCCAACCTGACGGCCAACGGCCTCGGCCAATCCACGGTGGTCGGCCTGGGCGGCGACCGGGTGGTCGGCCTTTCCTTTGTCGACGTGCTGGAAAAATTCGAAAAGGACCCGGAAACCAATTCGGTGGTGCTGGTCGGCGAGATCGGCGGAAACGCCGAAGAGGATGCGGCGCGCTTTATCCGCAAGATGAAAAAGCCGGTCGTCGCCTACATTGCCGGCAAAAGCGCCCCGCCCGGCAAGCGCATGGGCCATGCCGGAGCCATTATCGAAAGGGGCAAGGGCACCTTCGCGGGAAAAGTGCAGGCGTTAACCGAGGCCGGAGCGGCGGTGGCCACGCTGCCCTTTGAAGTGCCCGGCTTGCTCAAACAGGGATTAGGAATTAGGGGTTAGGAATTAGAGGAATTAGACCCCCCATGCCGCTTTTTTCACGGCACCGACAGAGGATGCCCGGCACCCAGGTTAGACTAGCTTTTTAGTATTCTGTTGGTTAAAGTATTTACCCCTAATCCCTATTCCCTAATCCCTAATTCCTATTTTCAAGGGAGGTATCCGGGATGTTGGATCAGGATAAGCTGGCCGAACTCCAAAAGCAAAATCAAGCGTATGAAGAAAAACTGGCTGCCCACATCAAAAAACGTCCGGAGAGGCAGGAGCAGTTTGCGACCGACGCGGGCATCGCGATTAAACCCCTTTATACGCCCTGCGATTTAAGCGCTTTCGATTACGGGCGCGACTTGGGTTTTCCGGGAGATTACCCGTTTACCCGGGGCGTGCAAAGCAATATGTACCGCGGCCGGCTGTGGACCATGCGCCAGTACGCCGGCTTCGGGAGCGCCGAGGAAACCAATCGACGTTTTCGTTACCTGCTGGAACAGGGGCAGACGGGCTTAAGCGTGGCCTTTGACCTGCCCACGCAAATCGGGTACGATTCCGACCATCCGCTGGCCAAAGGGGAAGTGGGCAAGGTCGGGGTGGCCATTGATTCTTTGCTGGATATGGAAATTTTGTTTGCCGGAATTCCCCTGGATAAAGTCAGCACCTCCATGACCATCAACGCCCCGGCGGCCATTCTGCTGGCCATGTACATCGTCCTGGCCGAAAAGCAGGGGGTACCGTCGGAGAAACTGAACGGGACAATCCAGAACGATATCCTCAAAGAATACGTGGCGAGAGGCACCTACATTTTTCCGCCCGGCCCGTCCATGCGCCTGATTACCGACATCTTTGCCTACTGCTCCAAAAACGTGCCCAACTGGAACACAATCAGCATCAGCGGCTACCACATCCGGGAAGCCGGCTCTACCGCTGTGCAGGAGGTGGCCTTCACCCTGGCCGACGGGATCGCCTACGTCCAGGCCGCCGTTAACGCCGGTTTAGACATTGACGAGTTCGCCCCCCGGCTGTCGTTTTTCTTTAACGCCCACCTGAATTTCTTTGAAGAGATTGCCAAGTTCCGCGCCGCCCGGCGTCTGTGGGCAAGAATCATGAAGGAGCGGTTCGGCGCCCAAAACCCGCGATCACAGATGCTGCGCTTCCATACCCAGACGGCCGGGTGCACTTTGACGGCCCAGCAGCCCCAGGTGAATATCATGCGAGTGGCTTTTCAGGCGCTCAGCGCCGTTTTAGGCGGCACGCAATCTTTGCACACCAATTCGTGGGACGAGGCCCTGGCCCTGCCCAGCGAGCAATCCGTCCTGCTGGCCCTGCGCACCCAGCAGGTCATCGGGTACGAAATAGGGGTGGCCGATACCGTCGATCCCCTGGGCGGCTCCTATTTTGTCGAAAAACTGACCAGTGAAATTGAAGAGCGGGCAATGGCTTACATTGAAAAAATCGACCAGCTGGGCGGAGCCCCGGAAGCAATCGAGTACATGCAGAAGGAGATCCAGAACAGCGCCTACGCATACCAAAAGGAAGTGGAAAGCGGCAGGAAAGTAGTCATCGGGGTCAATAAATTCCAGATGCCCGAGCAGCGGCCGGGCGGCCTGTTGAAGGTGGATCCCGCCGTGGCCGAACGGCAAATTGCCAGGCTAAACAAACTAAAGAACGAAAGGGACAACGCCCGGGTGGAAAAAATCCTGGCGGAGCTGCGCCGGGCCGCCGCTACAGACGAGAATTTGCTGCCCCTGATCATCGCCGCCGTCAGGGAATACGCCACTCTGGGTGAAATCTGCGGCGTACTGCGGGAAGTTTTCGGCGAATACAAACAAAACATCGTTTTTTAAAGCGGGAGGTGGGCAAGTGATGAGCGAACAAAGCGAACGCCCGATCCGGGTGCTGGTGGCCAAACCGGGTCTCGACGGCCACGACCGGGGAGCGAAGGTGATCGCCCAGGCCCTGCGCGACGCGGGGATGGAAGTAATTTATACCGGGTTGCGGCAGACCCCCGAGCAAATCGTGCAGGCAGCCCTGCAGGAAGATGTGCGGGTGGTTGCTTTAAGCAGCCTTTCGGGCGCCCATTTACACCTTTTCCCGGCGGTGGCGGAGGGTTTGCGCCGGGAAGGGGCAGCGGACATTTTGGTCCTGGGGGGAGGCATTATCCCCGACGAGGACATCCCGGTTTTAAAAGAGGCCGGCATTGCTGAGATTTTCGGCCCGGGCACGCTTACTTCCACCGTAGTCGATTTTATCCGGGAGAAAGTTTCCCAAAGCAAATAGGCCTCTTTTGAATTCAGGCACCAAAACATAAGTAATTTATTATCGAGGCAGGTGAGATGGATGGTTAAAAAAATAGACCACATCGGGATTGCCGTCAAAGACCTGGCGGCGGCAATTAAATTTTACGAAGAGATGCTCGGCTTGAAAGCAACCGGCACGGAAGTGGTGGAGGAGCAAAAGGTGCGGGTGGCCTTTTTGCCGACGGGGGACAGCGAAGTAGAATTGCTGGAATCCACTTCCCCGGACGGTCCCATCGCTAAATTTATTGAAAAAAACGGGGAAGGAATTCAGCACATCGCCTTTTTGGTGGATAACCTGGAAGAAAAACTGGTGGAACTGAAAAACAAGGGCATTCGCTTAATCGACGAGAAACCGCGCTACGGAGCAGGCGGGGCGAGAATCGCCTTTTTGCACCCGAAAGCTACCTGCGGAACCTTGATTGAGCTTTGCGAACGGAAGTAAAGGAAAAGGCACAGAGGGACTTAAGGCCTAGAGGAAGAAAGTACACCAATTCATAAAAATTGAGGCACAGAAGCATTAAGGCACAAGAGAACTGCATAGACATATTTAACTTTGTGCCTTTTAAGCCTGTTGCCTTTGTTCCTGCTGTTCTCTGTGCCCTCTGTGGCTAAGCTATTCTATTTTCTGAGGAGTTCCCCATGAGAACGTTCGTTCCCACCATTAATAATGAAAATGAGTCGCTCAGACAGGCATTTGCCCTTTGTGCCTTTTAAGCCTGTTGCCTCTGTGCCTCTATTTTCGAGGGAGTTTCCCATGGGGAACATTCGTTCCCGCCATTAAAAATGAAAATGAGGCCCAAGGCAGGCTTTTCCCCTTTGTGCCTTTTAAGCCTGTTGCCTTTGTGCCTCTATTTTCGAAGGAGGTTTTTCCGTGGAAGAGAAACTGGCGCAACTTGCCCGGTACCGGGAGCAAATTCTGGCCGGCGGCGGGCCCAAAAGAATCGCCAAACAGCACGAGGCCGGAAAAAAGACGGCCAGGGAGCGCATTGCCCTGCTCTTTGATCCGGATTCCTTCGTCGAAGTAAATACATTTGCCGGCAGTCCGGATCTCGACAACCTGCAGTATCCCGGCGAAGGGGTGGTCACCGGCTACGGCACCATCGATGGCCGCCTGGTTTACGTTTTTGCCCAGGACTTCACCGTGGCCGGCGGCTCTTTGGGAAAAATCCACGCCGACAAAATCTGCAAGGTGCTGGATCTGGCCATGAAAAACGGCGCGCCGGTCATCGGCCTGAACGACTCCGGGGGCGCCCGCATTCAGGAAGGCGTGGACGCCCTGGACGGCTACGGAAATATTTTCTTCCGGAACACCCTGGCCTCCGGGGTCATCCCGCAGATCTCGGTCATTATGGGTCCGTGCGCGGGCGGGGCGGTCTATTCGCCGGCCTTGACGGACTTCATTTTTATGGTTGACGGAATCAGCCAGATGTTTATCACCGGTCCGCAGGTGATTAAAGCCGTTACCGGTGAAGAGGTGAGCATGGAAGAACTGGGGGGAGCATCCACGCACAACCAGCGCAGCGGGGTGGCCCATTTTATCGCCAGGGACGAAGAGGAGTGCCTGGCCATGATTAAAAAGCTCCTCTCGTACCTGCCCTCCAATTATCTCGAGAAGCCTCCTTCAGTCGCCCCCCGGGAGGCGCCCGGCGACCCGCGGGAACTGCGCAAGATTGTACCCCCGGAATCGGTTTTGTCCTACGACGTGAAGGACGTCATCCGGCTGGTCGTCGACGGCGGGGATTTCTTCGAAGTTCAGCCCCTTTACGCCGTTAACGCAGTGGTCGGTTTTGCCCGGTTTGCCGGCCAGGCCGTAGGGATTATCGCCAACCAGCCCAATTATCTGGCCGGCTGTCTGGATATCAACGCTTCCGATAAAATTGCCCGTTTTGTCCGCTTTTGCGATTGTTTCAATCTCCCGCTGGTTACTTTTACCGACGTGCCCGGTTATCTCCCGGGAACAGAGCAGGAATACGGGGGAATTATTCGCCACGGGGCCAAAATACTTTACGCTTACTCCGAGGCGACCGTTCCGAAGATCACCATTATTCTTCGGAAGGCGTACGGAGGCGCCTATATAGCCATGTGCGGCAGTTCCCTGCGGGCAGACGTTTCTTACGCCTGGCCCACCGCAGAAGTAGCCGTGATGGGACCTGAAGGAGCAGTTAACATAATCTACCGGAACGAAATAGCCAAAGCGGAAAACCCCGAGGAAACCCGGCAGCAATTGATTGCGGAATACCGGGCGAAATTTGCCAATCCTTACATTTCCTGCGCCCGGCGATACGTGGATGACGTCATTGATCCCGCGGACACCCGAAAAAAGATTATCGAAGCCTTAAAAGCGCTGGCCGGCAAAAGGGAAACCAGGCCTGCCAAAAAACACGGGAACTTTCCGGTATAACGGGGGGAGTTGCAAAAACTTTTCCAGGGTGATACGTTTTCCCCTATGAAAGTAAAAATTATCGGCCGACTGTTCGTTTTACCCGGGCAGCGGAGAGAGCGGAAACGAACGGCTGGTAGGATTTGTTTGGAGAGAAAGTCAGGAGAGGAGTTCTCCATAAGAACGTTCGTTCTCTCCATTAATAATGTTAATGAGGCCCAGGCCAGGCACATTTTTCCTTGGTGTTTTTGTGCCCGTTGCCTTTGTGCCTCTATTTTCGAGGAAGAGCGATTTGGGTTTGAGCGGCGGTTCTTAAAAATCAGAAAGGAGGAGTCCCTGAATAATTAGATCGGCTTCAGGGAATTGAACATGAAAAGGAATAAGATCACCATTGTTGGCGCGGGAAATGTCGGCGCCACCTGCGCTCATTGGGCGGCCGCCAGGGAACTGGGCGACATCGTGCTGATTGACGTGGTGGAAGGTATTCCGCAGGGGAAGGCGCTCGATCTCATGGAGGCGGCGCCCATCGAAGGTTTCGACGCGATTATTACCGGCACGAACGATTACGCCGATACCGCCGGCTCGGACGTCGTGGTCATTACCGCCGGAATTGCGCGTAAACCAGGGATGAGCAGGGACGATCTGCTAGTCACGAACAGTAGAATTGTCAAAGCGGTTACTGAGCAAGTTGTCAAAAATTCCCCGGACGCCATTATTATCGTCGTCACGAATCCCCTGGACGTGATGACCTACGTTGCTTATAAAGCCAGCGGTTTTTCGCCCAACCGCGTTTTCGGCATGTCCGGCGTTCTGGACTCTGCCCGCTTCCGGACGTTTATCGCGCTGGAACTGGGGATTTCCTTTGAAGACGTAACCACCTTCGTGCTGGGCGGGCACGGCGACGAGATGGTACCGCTGGTGCGTTACACCTACGCGGGTGGAATCCCCATTGAGAAGCTGCTTCCCCGGGAGCGCATCGACGCCCTGGTGGAGCGGACGCGGAAGGGCGGTGCCGAAATCGTCAACTATTTAAAAACCGGGAGCGCTTACTATGCTCCAGGCGCTTCGGTGGTGCAAATGATCGAAGCCATCTTAAAAGACAAAAAGCGCATTTTACCTGTCGCTGCTTATCTGCAGGGAGAATACGGGGAAAAGGATATCTACCTGGGCGTACCCGCGATTATCGGCGGCAACGGGGTGGAAAAAATTATCGAAATCGAATTGACGCCGGAAGAGAAGGCCGCGCTGGATAAATCCGTCCAGTCCGTGCGAAAAGTAATGGCCGTCCTGGATT
This sequence comes from Bacillota bacterium, assembly GCA_036822475.1. Lineage (GTDB taxonomy): Bacteria > Bacillota > Desulfotomaculia > Desulfotomaculales > Nap2-2B > JAIMBK01. Next base: position 2,455 of record DAISHP010000005.1, on the reverse strand, counting down.
GAGTTCAACTGGAGGCACAAAGGCACAGACGGGTAAAGGCACAAAGGAACTGGGGAGTTGGAGAACGAAGGAACTGAGGAACAAAGAGAGAAAATAGGGTAAAGGAGGAGAACAGATGACGGCCGAGATTAAAAAGCCCGTCAAAATTACGGACACCACGCTTCGAGACGGTCACCAGTCGCTGCTGGCGACCAGGATGAGAATCGAACACATACTGCCCATCCTGGAAAAGATCGATCAGGTTGGTTATCATTCTTTGGAGGTTTGGGGCGGGGCCACCTTCGACTCCTGCATCCGCTTTTTAGACGAAGATCCGTGGGAAAGGCTGCGCACCATCAAAAAGCACTGCAAAACCCCCCTGCAGATGCTTTTAAGGGGGCAGAACATTGTCGGCTACAAGAACTACCCGGACGACGTGCTTACCGAGTTTATCAAGAAGACGGTTGCCAACGGGCTGGACATTTTCCGGATTTTTGACGCTTTAAACGATGTGCGGAACATGCAGAAGGCCATGGAGGTGGCGAAAAAGGAAGGCGCCCACGTCCAGGCCGTTGCCTGTTACACCATCAGCCCGGTGCATAACGTGGAATATTATGTAAACCTGGCCAAGACCCTGGAAGAGATGGGGGCGGACTCCGTCTGTTTAAAAGATATGGCCGGCATCCTGGCGCCTCAGCCGGCGTACGAAATTATCAAAGCATGGAAGGAGAACCTGAAAGTTCCCGTCCAGCTGCATTGCCACTACACCAGCGGGATGGGTTCAATGTGCTATTTGCGGGCCATTGATGCCGGCGTAGACATTATCGACTGTGCTATTTCTTCCATGGCCCTGCAGACTTCTCAGCCGGCGGTTGAGGCTATGGTGGGCGCTTTAAAGGATACGCCTGCCGACCCCGGCTTCGATCTCAAGCTGCTCTCGGAAATAGCCGAATATTTTGCCGCGGTGCGCAAAGAACATTATGCCGAATTCGACCTTTCCCCCCAGAGCGTCGACGTAAACGTACTGATTTACCAGATCCCCGGCGGAATGATGTCGAATTTCATGTCCCAGCTCCGGGAGCAGGGCGCCCTGGACCGGCTGCCGGAAGTGCTGGAGGAACTGCCCCGAACACGGGCGGATCTCGGCTACCCGCCGCTGGTTACCCCCACCAGCCAAATCGTTGGTATTCAGGCCGTTTTCAACGTGTTATTCGGCCGCTGGGCGATCAACAGCAACGAAACGATCAACTACGTCCGCGGCTATTACGGCCGGCCGCCGGCGCCCATCAACGAAGAAGCGAAGAAAATGATTATCGGCGACGAAGAGCCGATTACCTGCCGGCCGGCCGACATGCTGCCGCCGGGCCTGGAAGAAGCCCGGAAACTGGCGGAGCCTTACCTGGAGAAGGAAGAAGATGTGATTACCGTGGCCCTCTTCCCGGACGTGGGGCTGGAATTTCTGAAAAAGCGGAAGGGCGGGGGCAATAGCTAAACGGCCGGAAGCCGCCATTTTAGCCGCTCTTTTCACGGGCTGTCACCATTTTACCGGTCTGGTCCAAAGGGGGCAGTTTTCCAGGATAATGTATACAATTTGCCAGGGTGATTTTAACCAAAAGTTAACTTTTTGTTAACAAAATAATAACAATCAAATAAACTTTATTTAACATATCTCTCTTAAAATTGAGGGTAAACAACGCAGCTTGATTTTCAGCTGCTTGAAATAAAATTAAAAAATTAAAGGGAGGATGAACATTTGGGAAAAAAGGTCAAATGGTTGCTGGCAGCAGGTTGTATTTTAGCTCTTCTGGCAACCGCGGTGGCGGGCTGCGGCGGTCAGAAACAACCTCAGGCTCCTCAAGAGGAAGCGCAGAAGCCGGCCGGGCAGGAACTTTCCGGGAAGATTACGGCCGTTGGTTCAACAGCTCTCCTTCCTCTGGTGGAGGAGGCCGCCAAACAGTTTATGAGCAAACATTCGCAGGTTCAAATTGGCGTTCAGGGCGGGGGAAGCGGCACGGGCCTTTCCCAGGTAGCTTCCGGAGCGGCAGATATCGGTAATTCAGATATCTTCGCCGAGGAAAAAGACGGGATCGATGCCTCTAAACTGGTCGACACAAAAGTTTGCGTGGTGGGTATGGCGGCGGTCGTGAATCCAAAGGTAACTGTGGATAGCTTGACGAAAAAGCAGCTAATCGATATTTTTACCGGAAAAGTAACCAACTGGAAAGAAGTTGGCGGGCCCGATCAGAAAATCGTCCTGATCAACCGGGCAAAGGGATCCGGCACCAGGGCCACTTTTAAAGCCTTTGCCCTCGACGGGGCCGAAGAAACCGCCGGGGCAATGGAGATCGATTCTTCCGGCCAGGTGAAGAAAACAGTGGCGGAAACCCCGGGCGCTATTTCTTACCTGGCTCTGTCGTACGTGGACAACACCGTCAAGGCAATCAAGATCGATGGCGTGGAACCGTCCAAAGAAAAC
>DAISHP010000004.1:0-18441 GCA_036822475.1 Bacillota bacterium | reverse complement strand
TGATTTTGGCCGGTGAGCAGGTTAAAAAGGGTGCTTTTGCCGATGTTCGGGTTGCCGCCCAGGGCTACCGTCAGGTAACCGTTCATGGCCCGGCCGCCTCCACCAGAATGTGCCGGGCTTCTTCCTTGCGCAGGGAAAGATAAAAACCCCTTACTTTATACTGCCCGGGGTCCCCAAAAGGGGCGCAGCGGATGAATTCGATGACCGTGCCGGGGACCAGGCCGAGGTCGAGGACGCGCAAAACAGGGCCGCCCCCCCGGATTTCTTTGATCAGGTATTGCCTGCCCCGGACTGCCTTTTCAAGGGTTAGCGGCATTTTTTCATCCCCCGCAAATTTTTCTAAAATAGCCGCGGCTAACAATGTTTCCTGCGGCTACATAGTTAAATTATGATTGGGGAGAAGAGAACGTTCCTGACCAAAAAATTTTTAGGCGGGAAAGGAACCGGTGGAGCTGGTGAAGGCGGATAAAGCGGATAAAAAGGAACAGACAAAAGCACCCGGGAGAAAGAAAAAAAGGGCCCTTTAGCCCCTTTCCTTTTTACCCGGTGGAACGCCAATCCGGCGGCAGATTCCCGCCCGGCCGGCCGCCGGCCGCCGGGTTGACCGCCGGGCGATGCGGCCGGCGGTCAACCCGGCAGGCTTAATAAAGGCTCTGGTTGGATAAACGCGGCTTTTTGTATTTCTTTTGAATCTTAAATTGCCGGCCGCAAAAAGGACACTGGTAAGTGCCGAAATTTTCCACGACCCGCGTGCTGTTGCCGCAGTGCGGGCAGGCGAACGTATCGACCTCAAAAAGGGGCAGCCACATGAAAAGCGCGAAGCCGGCCAGCCCGGCCAACCCCCCCGCAATCCCTGCCGGCAGCTGGAGCAGCAGGCCCAGTTCCGAAATTAACACTACGAATCCGCCAAAGATCAAGATCCGGACTAAAATTAACATTAGCTCAAAACCAGTCGTTTTAACCTCTCCCGCGCGGTTCATTTTTTGACGGCCTCCCTAATCTTTTTTATAAACTATTAGACACGAAGGGGGTAAATTCCTTCCTGGCGGACAGGAAAATAATCTTTGCCATAGTTAAATTTTTCATAAATTTGACGAAATAAATGTAAAGGGGTGGGGACAGGTGGATGAACCAAAAGAAACAGCTTTCGAGGTGACCGTCGCGAAAGATAAACTGGCAGCTTACATCTCTGTGCCCCAATTCACGGCGGCCGTTGCCCGGGAGGAAATTTACCGGGCGCTGGAGGCAGCCGGAGTCGTTTACGGCCTGAAGCACGAAGTAATCGAGTCTTTTTCGGCAAGCCCCCAGGAGGAACCCGTTTTGGTTGCAGAGGGTCTGCCTCCGCAGCCGGGCAAGGACGAATTCGTGGAGTTGCTTTTTGTGAACGTGGCGGAGCCGGGCGAAAAGCCTGAAGCTGAAAAAATAGATTTCCGGGAAACAAGTACCATTGTTTCGGTGGAGGCGGGCGCCGTTCTGGCGGTTAAACACCCCGCCCGCCCGGGCACGGCAGGAAAAGGCGTGACGGGCGAGGACATTCCTCCCCCCGCGCCGAAACTGGTGGAATTGCGGGCGGGAAAAGGGGTGGAAATCCGGGAGGAAGGTACGCAGGCGGTAGCGCTGGTGAACGGCCGCCCGTGGGCGAAAGAAACGGCGGCGGCCTGCACGGTAAATGTGGATCCCCTGCTCATCCACAAGGACGACGTTTCGATTAAAAGCGGAAATATCCGGTTTAAGGGGGATGTAAAAATCCTCGGGGACGTGCGGGAAGCGATGGAGGTGTGGGCTTCGGGCAGCGTCGAAATCATGGGTATGGTTACCAGGGCGGCGGTAAACAGCGGCGGGAAGCTGATTGTTCACCGCGGAGTGATTAACAGCCGCCTGAAGGCCGGGCGCCACTTTCCGGGGGCGCGAAAAATCGCCTTCCTGCTCCAGGATCTGAAGGCAAACCTGGAACTGCTGGCTGACGCCCTGGCCCAAATTAAAGAAAGAAAAGATTTCGAGTTCCGCGAGGCAGATTTCAGCCGCGTGGCAGTGGCCCTGCTGGATACAAGATTTAAAGAGATCCGTTCTTTGGCGAAGAATGCAAGCAGGCAAATCACCTCCCTGCGCAATCAACACCTGCCGGAGGAAATCGTCAGGCTGGCTAAATCTCTATCCTGCCTGACCGGACTAAACCCTTTGACTGTCAACAGTTTTGACGAACTGCTGACCAATGTTTCGAACGCAATGGAAATTCTCCAGCAGCAAGAAGCCGGCCGGGCCGACATGCGCATTCATTCGGCAATCATGTCGAACATCCAGAGTTCCGGGAACGTCCACGTGTTTAGCCAGGGTTGTGTAAGCACGGTGATTAACGCCGGCGGCAACGTCGTGGTTAAGGGTTCTTTTAAAGGCGGGGAAATTTTTTGTGAAGGGGACGCCGAAATTCAGGAACTGGGCAGCAACCTGGGCGCGCCCCCGGTGGTGCGGGTGGGGCACAGGAGCGCCATCAAAGTAGGAAAGGCTTTTCCGGGAGCGGTCATCCAGGTCGGACAGCGCCGGCTTGTCTTGAGCCAGCAGATGGGTTCCTTTAAGGCCCGCTTGAATAAAGAAGGGGAATTGGATATTATATAGGAAAGGCACAGAGGCACAAAGGCAAAAAGGATATAAGGGAAAAAGACACAGAGGCAGAGAGAGATCAGGGGCAAGGGATAAAGGCACGAGGCACAGGCAAAAAGAGGATCCGGGGGCAGAGGGGCAGAGGGTGCGGGGAAAATGGAAGGGGGGCAGAAAAGGCAGGTGAAATAAGTTAAGTGCCTGGCACTTAACTTATTTGGAACAAAGCTATTTTCGGTGGGGGATGAGCAAATTGCAGGAAAATGTACTGGCGCTGGTTGCAGAGTTGATGGCCCTGGCCGCGCAGACCGCGCCCAAGGGCCTGGGGCACAACTGCCTTGCCACCAGGGTGATTTCCGGTGATCTCCTGAGGCAGCTTGCCGACGAGATGATCCGTTTCGGCCGGGAAACGCAAAAAGCCAATTTCGACCGGGACGCCGAAAACGTGCGCCGTTCCGGGGCCGTTTTGCTGGTGTCTTTGAAAGAGAATAAAGCGCTGGGGCTGAACTGCGGCGCCTGCGGAAACACCCGCTGCGCCGATTTGCAGAGCCGCCCCGGTCCGGAGTTTCCGGGGCCGCTTTGCGCCTGGCGCCTGATCGACCTGGGAATTGCTCTGGGCTCGGCAGCCAGAACGGCCAGCCTGTTGTGCGCCGACAGCCGGATCATGTACCGGGTGGGGACGGTGGCCCGGAAAATGGGCTTGATCGAGGGGGAAATGGTCGTCGGCATTCCCGTTTCAGCTTACAGTAAGAATATTTATTTCGACCGAATGGAACAAGAGCCCCCGCAGAATAAATAGTAGAGGATTAAGAAAATGCAGCAGTTTTTTGAAGACGTTTACGGGAGAAAAATTCGGCTCACAATTGAGCGCCAGGCGCACCTTGAGAATGATCATCCTGAAATGTCCGGGCAGATCGACAAAATTCGGGAAACACTTTTTCGGCCATCCACTGTTAAGCGCTCAAGGACCGATCAAGCAGTGCAATTATTCTATCGGAAATATCAATCAACCCCTGTTATGGAAAAATATTTATGTGTTGTGGTCAAAGTGCTGGATCAAGATTGTTTCATTATCACCGCCTACTTTACGGATCAGATAAAAAGAGGTGATTTAATATGGGGAAAAGAATAAGTATATGGTACGACCCAGAAGGTGATTTTTTGGAGGTTCTCTTCGAAAGAAAAGAAGGTTACTTTCGAAAAACAAAAAATGATGCAGTTATGGAAAAGGTTGACAAAGAAGGTAATGTAATCGGTTTTTCTATCTTGAAAGTAAGTGCCTTAAGAACACAAAAACCATTGGCAATAAATTTATAGTTACTTTTTTAATCCTGAATAAAAAAGTAGCCTGCCGGCAGCCATTGACCCGATGACAAGGGGACGGAAAGGTTTTTGGAACCCGTTATTCCGGCAGGCTTACTGTTTTTTGGTTAATGATAAGTTTTAGCGCAGTTTTTCAAAGCGGTCCTTTAGTTTCTTGCTGACCAGGGGCATGGTGGTGTATTCCATTTCGTCCAGGTGCAGGCGGTGCGGCTCGAAAGGCCCCAGGCTGCGCATATAGCTGGCTATTTCGTTAGCTATTTGACGGGCCTGGTCAAATGCCGGGTCGGCAAAGAGATCCTGCGGGCCGACCAGCTTTCCTTCGGCCAGCTGGAAGCCCAGGGCGACCACCCGCGGCGGGCCGTCAAAACGCGTGGGGGTGGCCTGAGCGAGCCCCACCGGCATCAGGGGGCCGCTGTGCGAACCGCGCATCCAGCCGCTAACCAGGTGCGGGCGGGCAAAAGGTTCCAAAACCTCGCCCACCGCCGGCAGGCCGCTCTGGCAGCGCACAATCAGCACAGGATCGTCCTTGCCCACGTATCGGCCGGCCATCAGATTCAGGCGCTGGGTGCTGGAAACGGCGGCGATTTCCCCGGACTGCTTGTGGAAAACGCGCTTGATGCAGTAGCGCCCCGGGGCGCCAATGAAAACCAGCAGATCGTAAATCTCTTCCGGGGCCGAAAAGGTCACCCGTTTATTTTCGATTAAATCCCGCACCTCGAAAAGAAAGCCGTCGTGCATGTTGGGGTCGATGACCAGGCCGATGGTGTTGAAGGGATCGGCAAAAATTTTATAAAGGGGCAGGTTCCAGGCGCCGGGCTCCGTTTTATCGGCCATGAAGACGATAATCGGTTCGCTTTTCCGCTCTTCAAACTCCATCTCGGCGACCCCCGGCCCCAACCCCTTGATGTTTCCGGAAAAGGCGTCGGCCAGCAGATCCTGCCCGGCTCCGTATAGTTTTAATTTTTTGGCCACTTCTGTGCAGGCCACAAAGGTATCCCAGGCCAGCTGGTGAATTTCGCCGCTGTTCCGGCCCAGTTCGTGCGTCATGATCAGGTTTAAATCGTCGCCTACGTGGGTTACGCAGGAATCGATCAGGAGGGGGCTGCCGCCGAGCAAACCTTTTGCCTTTTCGATCAGGTCGGGATGCATGCCGGAATGACCTACATAGCCGCCGACGTCTGCTTTGATTACGGAAACGGTAATCTTTTTGCCCATGATCAATCCTCCCCCGGGAAAATGTTCTGCTGCTTATAATGACATTCTATAACTAAAGCGTATTTTCCTGCCTGGAACGCTAAAAATTTCACCTTGTTTTTTGCCTCCGGATCACATATTTGCTGGATTGGGCCATCATAAAGCGGGCAAGGGAAGTTTTTCTGCCTTGTGGATTAATCCAGTTATGGTTTTACTCAGAACCGTCCCCTGACCCTAGGGCGGGGTCTGCATCATCCACTTGACGACCGGGTCAAAAAGCCGGAAGAGAAGGTCGGCCGGGCTGGGCAGCCTGATGCCCAGGACCAGAGGAATGATGATCGCCATGCCCAGCCCTAGAAGGGCGGTAAAAGCGGAAAATTCCCGCCACTGTTTTTTTTTAATCAGAGGGCGGGCCTGCAGCCAGAAAACCGCTCCGAAAACCAGCAGAATCAGCAAGAGGTAACCGGCCATAAAATCTCTTCCTCCTCAGAAAATAGAGGCACAGAGGCAACAGGCACAAAGGCACAAAGGGGAAATACCTGTCTGAGCGCCTCATTTTCATTATTAATGGTGAGAACGATCGTTCTCATGGGCACCTCCTATCTTTTGAGGGAGGCGCGCCTGAGTTGAATGCCGGTGTTGCGGACGTGGGCCTTTACGGTCAGGGAGATTTCGGCGTCCGCGAATTCTTCGTTCCAGCGGTGCTTGATTTTGCGCCACTCTTTTTTGTATTTGCGGTGAAAGGCTTCGCCGAAGCCGAAGCTGTCCACGCCATATTCCCCCTGGGCGCGGTCTAAAGCGCTTTTTACCCGGGCCGTGATTTCCCGGGCGATTTCCTCTTCCATCCGGCGGAGGGCCTCCGGGGTGGACAGATCCTGCGGGGTCTGCTGCTCGGCCAGGTTGCCTTCCGCAGTAATCTCGACCAGAAAGCGGATTTTCTCCCCGTCGTATTCCGGCTCGATTCTGGTGGTACTGCGGATGATTTCAAAGGCTAATTTCTTTCTTTGCGGGTTGCCCGGCACCACCACGATCCCCTTTTCCATTTTTCCCCGCAGCCACAAAAGGCCGCGGGTTTCCTTCGGGTTAAGCCAGCCGACCAGCCTGTCGTCTTTAAAGAGGGCGGCGCCGGTCAGCACCACTTCCCGGTGTTTGGGTGCTTTTTCCATGCCTGCTCCCTGGGGTTCCCCCTGGCGCTTGAGCTCCACCCGGGCGGCCGCCGGGTTGACGCCAGGGGAGGCCAGGTCGCGGATAAAATCTTTGAAATTCACGCTCCAGCCGGCTTTGCTGCGGGCCAGAAAGCCCAGCGCCTGGGCCGACGATTTTTCCAGTTCGGAGTGGCTTTCCAGAACTTTTTTTGCTTTTCCCGGAGCTACCGTGACCCACATGGTCTCCCGGGGGCCGGGCTGACGATGGAAATAATTGGTAACGTCGCGCACCCCGTGCCGGGCGAGCTCTTCGCCAAAGACGATTAAAATGCAGTGGGTCCAGCTAAAGTGACGGCAAACCTGCAGGGCCAGGTTGCGCTGAGCGTCGAAGACAGTTTCTCCGGTGGCCGAAACCACCCAGACGGTGCCCGGGGCGGGCGCTCTTCCCCCGCCCCCCTCGGGGGCGGCTCCGCCGGCAAAGGCGGCGGGCCGGGCCAGCTGCAAAGTGAGCTCGATTTTCCCGTCCGGCGTGCGGTCCAGGCCGGCGGCCAGGATGATCGCCAGTTCACTCAGCTCCCGGCGGTCCCAGCACCCGCCCGCCGAAAAAGATAGCAAAACCAGGAAAAGAAGGGCGATATTTCTTTTCATTTTTGTGTGCCGCCACCCTTTACGCGGGCAATGAGCAGGGAAAGAGCGGGGAAAAGAAGCACGTAACTCAAACCGTAGAAGGTTCCCCAGATGTAATTCAGAAAATTAAACAGGTGCGTGATGTCGGGATGCAGCCAGATGGCGAGGGCGGCCAGGAAAATTCCCTGGGGAACGACCAGCGGGCGGTAGCTTTTTAAGCGCAGCAGCTGGGCCAGGCCGAGCGCCTCCGCCCACTGGTGGCCGGCGATTTTCAGCACTCCGGCGGTAATCCAGATGACCATCAGGAGCATTTCCAGGCGCTCTAAAAAGTTGGCCAGGTGGACCATCCGGGCGCCGTTTAGAACCGGGGCCAGGTAAGCGCTGGCCACCGTGGGGCCGAAAATGGCCACCAGCCCGACGGCCGTCAGTTCAAAAAAGAGAAAGGAAACGAGAATACCTTTGGCGCCGATTTGAAGCGCCTCTTGCGGTCTGTTCAGGTAGGGAAACAGCACGTTTAAGAAAATAACGTGCCCCATCAGGAAAGTGGGGGGCAGCGAACCCTTGACGATAGATAAAAGATCGGTGTCAAAAACGGGCAAAAGGTTTTGAAAATTCATTTCGGGCGTTGCGAGCAAAAAAAGGGCGACGAGGAGGAAAAGGGTTACGGGGATGAAAAGCTGGTTTACCCGGGCGATATTTTCCAGGCCGCTGTAGGCGGCGTAAGAGGAGAGGAGAATGACGGCCACGACAAAAACAACCAGGGGGGTGGCGGGCATAAAGGCGCCGACCAGGAGCGCGGTTGTCTCCCGCAGCATGTCGGCGCCTGAATTCGTCCACCCCCACCAATACAAAAATCCGGCCAGTTTTCCCCAGACCGGCCCGAAGAGAAGCGGGAAGATTTCAAAAAGAGTCTTTCCGGGGAAGCGCCGGCTTAAGCCTACCCATGTCCAGGCCATAAAAAGACCGCTGAAAAAGGCGAGCAGGTTGGCCAGCCAGGCATCCTGGCGGGCCAGGGCGAAGGTGGCGGCCGGCGCAAAAAGGAGCCCTTCGGTGACGATGGCGTTGATGATCAGATAAGTGGCCTGCCGGCCGTCAATTTTCCCCGTTTCCAGCAAGGCCCGGCTACCTCCCTGGCCGGGGCGGCCCCGGCGGCGGCTGGGGCTTTAAGGCCGCTTTTTCCCGGATCAAATTGGCGGTGAGCAGGTGCGGGCGCCGGCGCAAAGCCCACCGGGGCGCGCGCACGCCCGTATCTTTGAGTTCTTCTGGACTCAAAGGACTGATCGGGTAAAGAAAAGGCACCCCGAAAGAGCGCAGGTTGGCCAGGTGGATGAACGTGGCCAAAAGGCCGAAGGTCAGCCCCGGAAGCCCCAGAAAACCGCTGAAAATAAGAAGGGGGAAGCGCACCAGGCGCAGGACGAGGGAGGCCGAGTAACAAAAGGTGAAGGAGGCGATGGCGGTGATGGCGATGACGATTACCGTGGCCGGGGCCACCAGGCCGGCCCGCACGGCCGCCTCCCCCACCACCAGCGCGCCGACGATGCTCACCGCCTGGCCCAGCGGCATGGGCATACGCAGGCCCGCTTCCCGTAAAATCTCAAAGGTAACTTCCATGATCAATACTTCCACAATGGCCGGAAAGGGCACGGCCTCGCGCTGGGCGGCGATGCTGAGGAGCAAAGGGGTGGGCAAAAGTTCCGGGTGGAAGGTGATCAGGCTGACGTAAAAGGAGGAAGCCAGCAGGGTGACGAAAAAGGAGAAGATGCGCAAAACCCGGACCGGACTCATGAACAGATAGCGGTTGTAATAGTCCTCGGGGTTGTGCAGAAGCTCGACGAAAAGCGTCGGCACGGTCAATGCAAAGGGGGAGCCGTCCACCAGGACGGCCACCCGGCCCTCCAGAAGAAGGGCAGCGATTTTGTCCACCCGGTCGCTGTGGCTGATGGTGCAAAAAGGGCTTAAAGGGTGGTCCTCGATCAGTTCTTCCAGGTAACCCCCTTCGAAGACGCCATCGATCACGATGCGCTCCAGGCGGTTTTTTACTTCGGCGACTATTTTTGGGTTGGCAATTCCTTCCACATAGGCGATGGCCACGTCCGTCCGGGTTACCTCCCCCAGAACGAGGGCTTCGATTTTTAAGGCGGGGTTTTTAATCTTCCGGCGCAAAAGGGCGGTGTTGATCCGCAGCGTTTCCACGAAGGATTCCCGCGGCCCGCGGACCAGGCGGTCGACGGCGGATTCTTCGATGGCGCGCATTTCCCAGCCGCGGGTATCGACAAGGAGAGCGGTGTTCTCTCCGTCAATGAGGAGCGCCGTATCGCCGGCGAGGATGGCGTTGACCGCCTTTTTCACCTGGCCGGTTTCTTCGATTTCGGGCGCGCACAGGCCGCTGCGCCTGATGATTTCCAGGAGCCGGCCCCGGACTGGTTCCTCACCCCGGATAACGATGGGCAGTTCCAGGGATAAAGAGCGGATGATGCATTCGTTGACCTGAGCCTTTTCCACCAGGCCGTCCACATAAATTATTGCCAGGGGAAGGTTTTTGTGTTGAGCGAAGTTAAACTCGTGGATGACGACATCGCTGCAGTTGGTAAAAATTGCTTTAAAAATCTTGATATTCTCGGCCAGGGAGGTGGTCAGATCCAGATTTTGCCAAGCCGGTTGCGTGACGGAAGTGCTGATGGCCGGCAGTGCCGGGTTGCCGCCGCCTGCCCGGGGCCGGCCGGGACCGCTTTCCCCGGGCCCGCCGAAATTTGCCGGGCTAAAGCCGTTATTTTGCCGGCGGCGCCTGTTTTTACCTTTGAACAAACGGAAAAGCTTGCGCACAGGCATTTCCTTTCGGAAAGGCAAACTCCTTACCCCTGACCGGGACCGGACCTTGTCGGCAACGAAACGGGCGCACTTTGGGGCAAAAGTCCAAAGAAGGCGCCAGACCCTTAAAATGTCCTTTATCTTCTCACCAGAGGTTGCTTTGCCGGTTAGTATCTACATTATTTTGCATCCTTATGTATGAAAAGGTGAAAATGGATGAGTGAAATATGGATGAAAAAAGCCTGCTTAAAAGCAGGCTTTTTTAACGTAACGTTCCACTACCGTAACGTTCCATTTTAGAAAGCGGATTCTTCTCCGGGGGCGAGGACGATTACTTCCACTCCCGGGGCTTCTTTTTGCACGGCCTCGACAAAGGGGGCGGCTTCCTGGGCGAGGATCGGGAAGGTTTTGTAATGCATCGGAACAACCTTTTTCGCCCCGAGCAGTTTTGCCGCCACGGCGGCCTGCCGCGGGTCCATGGTAAAAACGCCGCCGATGGGCAAAAGGGCCAGATCCAGCGGATAGAGTTCGCCCAGAATTTTCATGGAGGCAAAAATACCTGTATCCCCGGCGTGGTAAATCGTGAAGCCGTTTTCCAGTTTGATGATGTAACCGGCCGGGCTGGCCGTCTGGGAGGAGTGGAAGGCCTGGGTCATGGTCACCGCAATGCCGCCCGCCTGATAGGTGCCGCCGATGTTCATCCCCATTCCGTAGACAACCTGTGCGTCGGGAAGCCTGGCCTCCGTTTTCAACCGGCCCACCGTTTCCGGCATGCCCACCAGGGTGGCGCCGGTATTTTTGGCAATCTGGGCGGCATTTCCCGCGTGGTCAAAGTGGTCGTGGGTCACCAGCACCAGGTCGGCGGCTTTAATGCCGTTAACGCCGCAGGGCGCCAGCGGGTTCCCCTCCAGCCAGGGGTCGATCAGGATGATTTTCCCCTCCCCCGACGTAATTTGAAAACCGGCGTGCGAGAGCCACTTTACTTTTGCCTTTGCCATCATCTTCCTGGTTTGTAAAAACCAGTTCCGCCTCCTTTCTAAATATTTTTAGACATGAGTTATGCACTTCATGGCAATTGCTTCCACTTTGAGTTACTCTTAAACCACTTCATTTCCGCTCTATCAGGCCAATCAGCCTCGCAATTTGAAAACGCCTGGCGGCGGCATCCATTACAGGATGGACAACTCTTGCCTTTCGGGGAAGAACGGAATTCCACGCAACAACGGCACCTCCACCCCGCTCTGCTTGACCATGCCACCAGGTTGCTTGCCCACAAGTGTACGCCTGAAGGCAGTGATCGAAAAGCCAACGGTATCTTCTTGGCGTAGGGGTGGAGGACCAGACTATCGTCTAAAGCAACCCCTCCTTGCAAAGCTGGATCCGGTTCCTGGCTTTCGGCGAAGCACCCGGCGCCGGTTGAATTCCGCCCAGGCGTAGCTTTGGTAAGAAAGCAGCTTAAACTGGATTGAGTGATTTTCTCTTCCAGCATTACCTTCAAGAGCGCCTCCGGGGCGTGCAGCCTAACCATCTGGAGGCTTAGAAGAACACCGGGCAATAAAGCCGGCCACCACGTGATCAGGCCAGTTTCCAGGTGAAACCAGAGACTACGATAATTATACCATAATAATTGTGTTTATCAAGTTCTTATTAAAAATTATTTTGTCTTATACATCAAAACTTTTTTCTTTGCTCCTCAACTCAAAACAACCGCCCTTGATGAATCGCTTGTTTTTAGTACTATCCGGAAAAAAACGCCGGCCGTTTTGCTTTGGCGGACGGCGGCAAAAAACAGCAGTTAACCGGTTACCCCGGGCGGTCAGTAGCGGTTGCGGCTGCTGCGGTTGGTTATAATCAATTGCAGTCAGCCAATGTACTGCTTCCTTAAGGCAATTTTATTGATCTTGCCTACGCTGGTCTTGGGAATGGCCTCCACGAATTCAATGCGGTCGGGGAGTCCGTACCTGGGCAGCCTGCCTTCGTCCACGAACTTTTTCAAAAAGGCCTTGATGTCGTCACCGGTGACTTTCCCCTCATAACCTGGTTTTAGCACCACGAGGACCAGCGGGCGCTCTCCCCATTTCTCGTCGGGTGTCCCGATGGCCGCTGCTTCGGAAACGGCTTCGTGTTGGCTGGTGAAGTTTTCCAGATCCAGGGAGGAAACCCATTCGCCGCCGGACTTGATGACGTCCTTGAGGCGGTCTGTAATCTGCACGTACCCTTCTTCGTCGATGTAGGCCACGTCGCCTCCGTGGAGCCAGCCGTCCCGCCACAGCTCTTTGGTCCGCTCCGGGTCTTTGAAGTAGGCTTCCGTCAGCCAGGGGGTGCGCATCACCAACTCGCCGGTGGTTTTGCCGTCGTGGGGAAGGAAATTTCCTTCGGCGTCCACGATCTCCACTTCGCATAAAGGGATGGGTAGACCGGCCTTGATCACGACGTCCAGCTTGCGGTCAAGGTCCCAGTCCTGCATGTGCTCTTTTAAAGTGGCGATGGTCACCACAGGGAAAGTTTCCGACATTCCAAAACCGGCGTAGATCTGGATCCCCAGCTCCATGGCCGCTTTCGCCAGCCCCTTGGGAAGGGCCGCCCCGCCGATGATCACCTTCCAGCGGGAGAGGTCCACCTGCCTGGCCACCGGGCTGTTCACCAGCATGTGGATGATCGTCGGCACGCAGTGGGAGAAAGTGACCTTTTCCCGCAAGATAAGCTTTAAAAGGACTTCGGGCTCGTAGCGTCCCGGGTAGACCTGCTTCGCGCCCAGGAGGGTGGCCACGTAGGGAATCCCCCAGGCGTGGGCGTGGAACATGGGGGTGAGCGGCATATAAACGTCGTTGGAGCGGAAGCTCCCGGGGGCCTCGTAGGCTCCTGCCGTCAGGCCCACCACGAGGGTGTGCAGCACCACCTGCCGGTGGGAGAAATATACGCCCTTGGGCAGCCCGGTGGTGCCGGTGGTGTAGAAGGTGGTGGCCTTGGTGTTTTCGTCCAGGTCGGGGAAATCGTAAACCGGGGGCGCGTTTTGGAGCATCTCCTCGTATTCGATGGCAATGGGAAGTTTTGTTTCCGGCGCTTTTTCCTCGTCTTTGAGCAGGACGACCTTTTTCACCGTGGTGAGCCTGTCCCAGATGGCCTCCAGCAAGGGCAGGAAATCGCTGTGTACCAGGACCACGTCGTCTTCGGCGTGGTTCATGGTGTAAAGGATCTGGTCCGGAGAGAGGCGCCAGTTCATCTTGTGCAGGACCGCCCCCATCATCGGGACGGCAAAGTAGCACTCCAGGTAGCGGTGGCTGTCGTAGTCGAAGACACAGACCGTATCGCCCGGCTTCACCCCCAGCTTTTCCAGGCCGCCGGCCAGCCTGTTGATCCGCTCGTACAGGGTCCGGTAGGTCAACCGCACTTTGTCCCGGTAGACAATTTCTTTGTTGGGGGAGTAGAGCAAAGGAGTGTTCAAAATTTTTTTAATGATCAACGGATACCTGTAACTTTCCCCCGGCTGGTAAATTTTTTTGGACATATTTTCCTCCTTATTTAAAGTTTTTTGGTAAATGAACATTTTGTTAATCATCTTTTTTAACAAAAAAATTTCTTGAGCAAAAAAAGTGCCAGCTGGTGAAACCTTTAAGATAACAACTATAAAGGTATAGGGAACAAGGACTTCTGTCCCGAAAACAGAACAAATAAGTTACCCGGATGTTTCTCTTTGTGGCCGGTCCCGTCCGTGAAACGGCGACCCGGGAAAGTTCCGCCCCCCTTTTCTAACCCGCCTGGTTTTTCCGCATTCCGCCCAAATCTTCCGGATAGTTGTTTATTCTACTTCAAAAGGCCGATTTCCTCTTTCCCCGCAGATTAATTTTCGGCAAACGGCCGGCAAGCAGGAGTGGTTTTTGGCTGCCTTTAAGCTCGACAAATGCCCGGTCCGGCAACAAACGCCGCCGGGTCAACCGCCGCCGGGCCCCGGGAATACACCGGCCAATTGTTTCCTGACCGGCTACAGTCCCAGCAGGTCGCCGCTTTCTTTCATCGCTTCCAAAGAGAGGGAGATAAATTCATCCAGAGATAAGCCCGGGTGTTCGCAAAGCATGATTGTCTCCCGGTTCACTTTGCGGGCGAAGACTTTCTCCTTCATTCGCTTGCGGATCGATTTCGGCTCTGCTCCGGTGAGTTTTTTATCCGGCCGGACCAGGGCCGCGGCTACAATCATGCCGGTAATGGTTTCTCCGCAGCTAAGCGCGTAGTCCAGCGCAGACACCCGCGGAACTCCCAGCGCTTCTGCATTGTGGGCTTTAATGACCGAAATGACGGCCTCACTCACCCCCGGTTCCGCCAGCAGCCGGGCGGGCACCAGGCCGTGCTCCGCCGGGGTATCTTTGGTTTCTTTGAAATCGAGAGCGGGCAAAAGGCCCGCCCAACCCCAGACTATTTTGTTTTCTCCCAGCCGTTCCGCCAGTTTTCCCATGATCGCCCGGGTCGCCTGGCAATGCTTGCAGAGGTTGTCCGCCGTGACCCATTTCTCCAAATTCCTTGGATTTGACAAAATACTTGCCGGCGGATAAACTAGGAAAGGCAAAAGCATCCGGCGGCAGAGCTTGAAAATCTCGAAAAGGCAGAGGAGAAAATGGCCTGGAAAAAATTAACCACTGCCCATAACGACCTGGAGGCGGAGATGATCGGCGGCCTTTTGCGCGGCGCAGAAATCCCCTTCCAGCGCCGTTACAAAAGCATCAACCAATGCCTGAAAATAATCATGGGGCCGGTCGTGGCAGTGGAAATCTGGGTCCCTGAAGAACAACTGGCCGAAGCGCTGGCATTGCTCGAATCTTTTTCTAAAGACAACAATGGCAATAGCTATTGAAAGCGAAATTATCTTATAGTATGCTTACCCTGGCCGGAGCGGCGGCGGGCCGTTTTCTTTGCGGGTGGCTTTGCCCATTCGGCCTGAAGTGGCGGCCGTCCGCTGCAACGATTGAACACAGCTTTGTCAGCTGGAGCAAAAATTCCCTGACCAATCTGGAATACTGGGCAACGAAAAAATTATAACCTGCCGAGGGAGGTGAAAAAAATGATGACGCAGATCAGCAACGCGGCGGTGGAAATCGCCGGCGCCAAAAACAACACGATCGCCCTGACCGGCGCAGGCATTTCCGTGGCCAGCGGGATTCCGGCGTTCAGGGGAGTAGGCGGGCTGTGGGATAAATACGATCCCGAGGAATACGCCACCATTGAAGCATTCCGGAAAAATCCGGCCAAAGTTTGGGTAATGTTAAAAGAATTCAAAGCAGTGATTCAAAATGCGCGTCCAAACCCCGCCCACCTGGCCCTGGCCAAACTAGAACAGTTGGGGTACCTGCGCGCCATCATCACTCAGAACGTGGACGGCCTGCACCAGGAGGCCGGAAACACAAACGTCATTGAATTTCACGGGAACAACCGGGATACGGTCTGTTTAAAATGCGGGAGGAAGTACCCGGGCACAGAACTTAACTTAGATACCTTGCCGCCTTATTGCAACTGCGGCGGAGTTTTAAAACCCGACGCGGTGTTTTTTGGCGAACCGATTCCCCAGGAGGCGCTGTCCCGCTCCTACGAAGAAGCGTATAACTGCCGGGTGGTGCTGGTCATCGGCACCTCCGCCGTGGTCGAGCCGGCCGCCAGCATTCCTTACCTGGCTCGCCGCGCAGGAGCCAGAATCATTGAAGTGAACCCGGAGCGGGCGCTTGCGGCAGATATATTTTTGCAGGGTCCGGCGGAAGAAATCATGCCTCTGCTGGTTGACGAAGTAATCCGGATCTCGTCTTAACCCCGGGAAGAAATCACTCCTGCCTCTTTCGCAACGCCGCCACCGCGTAGGCAGCCATCCCCTCCCCGGAACCGGCGAAGCCGAGGCCTTCGGTGGTGGTGGCTTTTATATTTACTTTTCCCCTGGAAAGACCCAGGGTGGAGGTAATCGCTTCTTCCATGGCCGGCAGATAACCGGCCAGTTTCGGCTCCTGGGCCACCACCACGGCATCAATATTAATGATCTCCAGCCGCCGCTCTTTTAGCAGACGGCCCACTTCCCGCAGTAAAACGAGGCTTGAAATACCTTTATACCGGTCATCCGTATCCGGAAAATGCCGGCCGAGATCACCCGCTCCCGTCGCCCCCAAAAGGGCGTCGATGATGGCGTGGGTCAAAACGTCGGCGTCGGAGTGACCGGCCAGCCCCCTGGTAAAAGGAACCTGCACTCCCCCCAGAACCAGGTTCCGCCCGGCAACCAGCCGGTGCACGTCGTAGCCAAAACCGATCCGCACTTTCACCCGCTCTCCTCCCTCGAAAATAAGTTAATAACCGGTGCCTGGCACCTTATTATTAACTTATTGGGTTCTTCCGACGTCTGACCTCCGCCGACTGATGACTAATCAGAGCAGGCACAAAGGTAACAGGCTTAAAGAGGCACAATGTAAATATAAGGCCCAAAGAGGAAGCCTGTCACAGGGAGGGAGGTATTGACATAACCTCAGGTTGCACATCAGGACGGCAGTACACAAAGTAAAATATGTCTATGCAGTTCCCTCTGTGCCTCTGTGCCTTTGTACCTTGATTTTCATTGCCTTCCGGCCCTCACCCGGGCAATCGCCTGCGCCAGGACCAAATCCTCCGGCGTCGTAATTTTCAAGTTCAGCGCCGACCCTTCCACCACCCTCACCCGGTGGCCCAGCGCTTCCACCAGGGAGGCGTCGTCGGTGGCCGGCAGCTCCTCCGCCCGGGCCCGGCGGTGGGCTTCCCGCAGCAAGGGGAAGGAAAAAGCCTGGGGGGTCTGGGTCAGCCAGAGGGTTTCCCGGGGAACGGTATTTAAAACGAACCCGCCGGCGTCCACCCTTTTCACGGTCTCCCTGACGGGAACGGCCAGGGTGGCAGCACCCCAGCGCACTGCCTCGCCGATTACCCGGCTGACCATTCCCCTCTTCAGAAAAGGGCGCGCACCATCGTGGACAACAACAATCCGCGTATCGTCCGGCAGCGCCCGCAGCCCTTCCCAAACCGAGTCCCGGCGCGTTTCCCCGCCGGGCACCACCCCGGCCAGCTTCCGGCAGCCCCATTCTTCCCGGGCCAGCCGGGCAACCTCCGTGACCGCTTCGGCCCCGGCCACCACTACATACTCCGCAATGTCCGGGCAATCCTCCAGCACGGCCAGGGAATGGGCCAGCACAGGGCGCCCCTCCAGGGGAAGCAGTTGTTTATTAACCCCTTCCCCCATCCGCCTGCTCCGGCCGGCGGCCACCACAACGGCCCTAGCCAACCACGTTCGCCTCGTCATACCTGGCGCCGCCGTGGTCATCGCGGCGCTCCCCCGTCCGCGGCCGGGCGAAAATCATTCGCCCGGCGGCCGTTTGCAAAACGCTGGTGACCAGAACGTTGATGTTTTGCCCGATGTACCGCTTCCCGCCGTCAATGACGATCATCGTGCCGTCGTCGAGGTAGGCAACTCCCTGGCCCATCTCTTTGCCGTCTTTGATTACCTGGACCTGCATCTCTTCGCCGGGCAGCACCACCGGCTTGACGGCATTGGCCAGCTCATTGATATTCAGCACGCCCACGCCGTGAAGCTCGGCCACCTTGTTGAGGTTAAAATCGTTGGTAATGATTTTAGCCCCAAGCCGCTGTGCTACTTTGACCAGCCTGGTATCCACCTCGCCCGCATCCCCCGGCCCGTGTGCGTTGTCATAAATCTGCACCTTTACCTTCGAGCTTTTGCGCATGGCATTTAAAATATCCAGACCGCGCCGCCCGCGGTTTCGCTTTAAAACGTCCTCGGAATCGGCGATATGCCGCAGCTCTTCGAGAACAAAGGCCGGCACCAAAAGCGTTCCCTCGATAAAACCGCTTTCACACAGGTCGGCAATCCGTCCGTCAATGATGACGCTTGTATCCAGAACCTTTAAGTTTGTCTGTTTTTTGTCCCCCTTTAAACCTTTTTCCTTACCCAGACGGAAGCTGCTCAACAGCCCCACGATCTCTTCCCGTTTTTTAACACCCATGCTGATCCCCAGGTAGCCCAGCAAAATGGCCAGCAGCACCCAGGCAATTTTCCCGAAAACTCCCGCCACAAATAATATCGGGCTTAATAAATTAGCAATGATCAGACCGAGAATCAAACCGACCGCTCCCATGAGCAGGTCCTGAAGCGGGATTTTTTGCAGGTACTGTTCCAGAAAAGCAGTCAAGATACCGGCCCCCCGGATGATGAGCGGCGCCAGCAGCAGCCCGGCCACGATCCCGATCAGGGACCCCAGGGCGAAAAGGCCGATCCGGAGCTGAACCAGGTTTTCCGGCAAGCGAATAATGCCCAATGCAAAAAATTTTGAGGCGCCGTAAAATCCAGCCAGGGCAAAGCCGGCGACTAAAACAAAAAAAATAACCTTTTTCAGCATCTTTTTCACCTCCCGTCGCCAGTTTACGAAAACCCGGCCACCGGCAATGAGCAAATCTCTTTTTTGCCGGGCGGCCGATTGGCAACTGCCAACAGCCTGGCTTATATTATATAGTCAAAGGGGGAAGAGAATCAACCCTAAAGTTGGCGAAATTTCCCTTTTTATAAAAAAATATACGCCGGCAGACCGACGTATTGCTGGATAGGTTTAAGCCAGGGCGTCATCGACCAGTAATTTTGCTTTTTCTTCTTCTGTTTCAATGGCCAGGGCCAGTTCGCTGACGAGAATCTGACGGGCGTTTTGGAGCATTTTTCTTTCCCCGGAAGAAAGACCTTTTTCTTTTT
>DAISHP010000003.1:0-18552 GCA_036822475.1 Bacillota bacterium | reverse complement strand
GGCGGTCGTCGGCAAGCTGGATCTGGATATCCTGTCTTCTGACGCCCGGAAGATCCACCAGGACAACGATCTCTTTTTCCGTTTGATAAACGTCTACCCGGGGGAACTTTGGCGGGGGCGCCGCCAGGTTGGCCATCTGCTCTAAAAACCGGGCGCCCTGCGGGCTGTTAAAAACGCTCGCCCAAAAATCCTGTCCGTACATTTTTTGTACCGCCCTGCTCCACTGGATAAATTTTTCCGGATCAAACATATTTTCACCTTACTAATTGCCGGCCTGCCGACTATCATATACTGTACAAAAACGCCCCGGGGGATCAAAGAGGAGGTGAGAAGATGTTCCCCATAGTAATTAATATATTTTTTCTTAAAATAAATGTCATTCAAACCGGATCTGCTCTAAATATCGGCGAAAATTACCTGGGGGAATGGAGCAGTGTCAGCAAAGTTAACTCCGGCACGGGATCGCTTTATGGCGATCAAAGCATCCAGGATAGCCAGAGCGTTTGTTTAGACGACTCGGATCTGTTCGATATGCCCATTTTAAAAGAAACCGGCGACACTGACATCTCCGATTGCCTGCCGCGGGTATGATCCACTTAACAAAGAAGCCGTCAGAAGGACCCGCGTCCTTCGCAAAACAAAATCTGCCTTAGCGCCTGGGAAACTTTGGGCCCGGTATTTTCTGAATTACCCATGATGACTTGCGTCCTCTCCATAAAGAATGAAAAATAGCCAAAGTATTTACCCCTAATTCCTAACCCCTAATTCCTATTTTGTTAAGGAGGAGATTTTATTGCCCGTGTTATTTTCCCCTTCCTTTATTAACCTGTTTGGATTTAAGGTGAATTTCATGGACCACAACAGCGTGATTAACCTGGGTCCTTCCTGCCAGTTCGACCTGAACACATTTAGCAAAGGAAACACCGGCTCGGGCTCGACAAACGGCGACCTGCCGTTTTCTCCAGCCGTGCTGGACGTCATTTTTGACAACGATTTCGCCGATGCGCAGGAAACAAAAGTCAGTGCTGTATAAACCTGGATTCCTCTTTTTTAAAAAAATCAGGCCCGTCCGAACAGCGGCCCGCCGGCAACAATTAACCCCGGCTTAGATCGTTTCGCGTGGTAACTTTTCTAATTTTTTCTTTATATAATGGATTAAAAACCTGCCGGAGGGAGGATCATCCATGTCCAAAGAACAGCTGATCAACCTTTTAAATCTGGACCTCTCCTGGGAATATGCGGCAATGATTCAGTACATCCAGCACGCCGCCATGCTTACCGGACCCGAGTATTTCGCCATCATCAACGAGGAACTGGAACACGCCCAAAACGAACACGAGCACGCGGTGAGGATAGCCGATCAGATTCAATACCTGGGCGGTGTGCCTACGGTAGTGGTGGCCGAAATCAAAACGTCCCTCGATAACGTGGAAATGCTCAGGCAGGACCTGCAGGCCGAGTACGACGCCCTGGCCAGGTATCTGCAGCGCATCGAGCAGCTGGAGGCGATGAAACTTTACGACGTGGCCCAGGTAATCAGGGAAATTGCGCTGCAGGAGCAGGAGCACATTATTGATCTGGAGAAATCGCTGGGGATTCGAAAGGTGAAGTAAGCATAAAAAAGCAGGAAACGCGCGGCCCGGCCAAAAAAGCCGGGCTTTGCCTAACCGCTCAGTTCTTCCTTAACCTTCTTTTTCGCCTTTTCCACGATTCCCTCAAACTCCGGGCCCGGGTCGTGGCCCAGCTCTTTTAACCGCTTCTTCGCCCAGAGCCCGATATTCCGGTCGTCCCGGTAGTAGTCCTCGCTCTGCGGACGGCTGGTGTCGATCCCGGCCAGGCGGTCGGCCTCGCTCTGGTGGTAGGCAAAGCGGGACATCAGGCGGGTCAGTGCACCGCTTCCGCAATACGGACAGGCGACCTGCCGCTCCCCGGGAAAAACCAGGATTTCCACTTTCCTTCCACAATCCGCGCAGCGGTATTCGTAAATCGGCATCTTTCCCACCTCTGCACCAAAGAAACTAACCGCCAAGACGCAAAGAACGCAAAGTTAAAAATTAGCCCAACTCCTCGGCAACGGCAAACGAACGGCGGGCGAAAGCCTATTTTCAGGGAGTTGCCCATGAGAACGTTCGCTTTCACCATTAATAATGAAAATGAGGCGCTCAGACAGGCATTTTCCCTTTGTGCCTTTGTGCCTGTTGCCTTTGTGCCTATTATTTTCGAGGGAGTTCCCCATGAGAACGTTCGTTCCTCCAAATGAAAGTGCCTTGTTAAATCCCCGTCCCTATGACATAAGCTCTCTGCGTCCCTTCAAGCGCCGGACTGGAAAATAAGTTGACGTTATCCGGCTTTTTTTAATATAATATAAAACGTTAATCCGCCGAAGACAAGTAGTTTTTTATTTCCGAAGCCAGAGGTGTTTTTTTGTGGACTATTCCAAAACCTTAAACTTGCCCCGGACCGATTTCCCCATGAAGGCCAACCTCCCCCAACGCGAACCCGAAATTTTAAAATTCTGGGATGAGATAGACATTTACCGGCTGGTGCAGCAGAAAAACGCCGGGCGCCCGAAATTCATCCTGCACGACGGGCCGCCGTACGCCAACGGTCACATCCACCTGGGGACCACGCTGAACAAAATCCTGAAAGACATCGTGGTCAAACACCATTCCATGGCCGGCTACGACGCCCCCTACGTGCCGGGGTGGGACACGCACGGCCTGCCCATCGAGCAGCAGGCAATCAAAAACCTGGGGATCAACCGCCATCAGGTGCACCCCGTGGAATTCCGGCAAAAGTGCAAGGAATACGCCTTAAAGTTTGTGGAGATTCAAAAAGAGGAGTTCAAGCGCCTGGGGGTGCGGGGGGACTGGGAGCACCCCTACCTTACCCTGATGCCGCACTTCGAGGCGGTGCAAATCGGCGTTTTCGGGGAAATGGCCAGGCGGGGATACATCTATAAAGGTTTAAAACCCGTCTACTGGTGTACCACCTGTGAAACCGCCCTGGCGGACGCGGAAGTGGAGTATCAGGACAGGCAGTCCCCCTCCATTTACGTGAAATTTCCGGTAGCGGACGGGCGCGGGATTTTACCCGCCAGGGACACTTTCCTGGTGATCTGGACGACCACCCCCTGGACCCTGATCTCCAACGTGGCCATCTGCCTCCACCCGGATTTCCGGTACGTTCTGTTTGCCGCCGGCAAAGAAAAATACGTGGTCGCCGGGGAGTTGCTGCCCTCGTTTTTGGCGGCCGCCGGGCCGGCCGCCGGAGAAGTGCAGCGGGAATTTGCGGGCCGGGACTTAGAAGGCGTGGTCTGCCGGCACCCTTTCTTCGACCGCGCCTCGGTCGTCATCCTGGGCGAACACGTCACCCTGGAGGCGGGCACCGGGTGCGTGCATACCGCGCCGGGCCACGGCCACGAAGACTACCTGGTCGGCCGGCAGTACAACCTGCCCGTTCTTTCGCCGCTGGACAACTACGGAAAATTTACGGAAGAAGCGGGGAAATTCAGCGGTTTATTTTACGCGGACGCCAACCGGGAAGTCATTAAGGAACTGGAAAACGACGGTTACTTAATGAAGAAGGGAACCATCGTCCACCAGTACCCGCACTGCTGGCGCTGCAAAGAGCCCGTCATTTTCCGGGCCACCGAGCAGTGGTTCGCCTCGGTCGAAGGTTTTCGCCAGGCCGCTTTAAACGCCATCCGCCAGGTGAAATGGATTCCTCCGTGGGGCGAAGAGCGCATTTACAACATGGTGGCCAACCGCACCGACTGGTGCATTTCCCGCCAGCGGACCTGGGGCGTGCCCATCCCCATTTTTTATTGCGCGCGCTGCGGAAAGGAAATCATCAACGACCGGACCATCGCCCATCTGCAGGACCTGTTCCGCCGGCACGGCTCCGACATCTGGTTCGCCAGGGAAGCGGGCGAGCTCATCCCGCCCGGGCTCACCTGCCCGGAGTGCGGCGCCGCTGAATTCACCAGGGAAACGGACATCATGGACGTCTGGTTCGACAGCGGCACCAGCCACCTGGGGGTGCTGGAACAGCCGGAGATCTGGCCGGAGCTGCGCTGGCCGGCCGATCTCTACCTGGAGGGCAGCGACCAGCACCGCGGCTGGTTCAACAGCTCCCTTTCCACGGCAGTGGCCGTGCGCGGTGCGGCCCCTTACCGGGCGGTGCTCACCCACGGCTTTGTAGTCGACGAGCAGGGGCGCAAAATGAGCAAGTCCCTGGGGAACGTCATCGATCCGATGAAAGTAATCAGGCAGCTGGGTGCCGATATCTTACGCCTGTGGGTCAGCTCCGCCGATTACCGCGGCGACCTGGCGCTCTCGGACAATATCCTCAAACAGTTGACCGAAGCCTACCGGAAAATCCGGAACACCGCCCGGTTTTTGCTGGGGAACCTGTACGATTTCGACCCGGCCAGGGATCAAATCGCCTACCGGCAGTTGCCGGAACTGGATCGCTGGGCGCTCCTGCGGCTGGCCCGGATGACCGGGCGGGTTCTGGCCGCCTATAAAAATTACGACTACCACGTCGTCCAGCACGCCATTCACAACTTTTGCGTGGTGGACATGAGCGCCCTTTACCTGGACATGATCAAAGACCGGCTCTACACCGCGGCAACCAGGTCTTTGGAACGGCGCGCGGCGCAAACGGTGCTTTACCAGGTGCTCCACAACCTGGTGCGTCTGCTGGCGCCCGTGCTGGCCTTCACCAGCGAGGAGATCTGGCGCTGCGCCCCCAAAGAAGAGGGGGCCCCGGTAAGCGTGCAGCTGACCGACTTGCCGGAAGTAAACGAAGAGCACCTGGACGCAGAACTGGAACAAAAGTGGGAACGCCTCCTGGCGGTGCGCAGCGAGGTGACCCGGGCCCTGGAAGAGGCCAGGCGGGAAAAAACCATCGGGAACCCCCTGGAAGCGGCGGTGGCTTTATACGCCGGCGGTGAACTTTACGACTTCCTCCAGCAGTCCCTGACTGAGCTGCCGGTATTTTTCATTGTTTCGGCGGTATCCCTGCACAGGTGGCAGGAAAAGCCGGACGCGGAAAACAGGCCCAACGGGGAAAAAGTGCTCCCTGCCCTGGAGATTCCCGAACTGGCGGTAGGCGTCCGGCGCGCGCCGGGCGAAAAATGTGCCCGGTGCTGGAAGTACAGCGAAGGAGTGGGCAAAAATGCTGAACACCCCGCCTTGTGCCCGCGCTGCGCCGAAGTGGTCGGGAACTGGGAACCGGAAGTTGGCGAAGGTTAATTTTTCGTTAAACCGGAAATGGAGCAGGAACTGGAAGAACTGGAGGAAGAGCTGACCAGGGAAAAATCCGGCGCAACAAAGGGGTAAAAACAGAAGGGACAAAAAAAGGGAACACAAAGTCCCCTTTAAAAATTATCGAAGCAAGAACAGGCAAAAGAAGGTTTATCTCGGCGGCATCCGCAGGGCGCCATCGAGACGGATGGTAGTTCCGTTCAGCATCGGGTTTGTTACGATCTGCTCCACAAGCAAGGCGTACTCCTCACAAAGATTACTCCCTCGCCCAACTCGGCAGCCAGCTGATTTCCGGTTTCTTCGGCCAGATCGAAAATCGCCGCTTTGCCGCCCAGCGCCACCAGACGGCGAACCGTCGCCTCCCCCAGGCCCGACGCTCCGCCCGTAACCACCGCCACGGAATTCCTGATCTCCATATTTCGTTTTCCTCCCCTTTCAGAAACACATTTTTTACTTTTGACCGGAAGCCAGTATATTGCATACTTCTTCCGCGGTTACGCCAACCACCCGCACCAGTTTGTTTCTGCCGCTGTGGCCGTTTACTATTTCCACGCTGGACTTCGATACGTGGAGTATTTTTGCCAAAAGGGCGCGGCAGGCTTCGTTGGCCTCCCCTTCTACCGGCGGAGCAGTCACTCGGACGCGCAAAGCGCCTTCGAAAAAGCCGGCCAGCTCATTTTTAGAAGCCCTGGGCTGGACGCGCACCTTAAAAAGCACCGCCTTGCCTTCCTGACGAACGTCTAACATAATTGTTCAGCCTTCACACCAGGATACCTTCTTTCTGAATAACCTTATACAACGGTGAGGCTGAAAGGGGCCCCTTTTGAACAGCCTCCCGGGAAAACACGACCGGGGCAATGACTATATTGTGTTGGAGCCGAAGACGCGCATTTCGTAAAGAGATATTCTCCCCTTTCTTTTTTAACTTGCGGGCAACCGCCAGATCTTTTTTATTCATAACCCTCTCATTCCCAATCTCATAACGGAAAGTAAACAGGGGGTCTACAGATCTGCCTGTTTGCCGTTGTCTACTTCTCCGCGGCGATCAGGGCCGCCCCGTAAGCCCCCATGAGCTGCGGGTTGGCGGGGACGTGCACGGCCTGTCCCAGATGGCGGCTCAAAATTTCCACAATGGCGCCGTTTAAGGCGACCCCTCCCGTCATGGCCACTTTCGGCTCCACCCCCACCCGGCGGGCCATTCCTTCCAGGCGGTCGACCACCGCTTCAAAAAGCCCCCGGATAATCTCGTCCTTGGGCCGCCCCTGGGCAAGGTGGGAGATTACTTCCGATTCGGCAAAAACGGTGCACGTACTGCTGATCGGCACCGCCGCCGGCGCCTGCCGGGCCAGCCCCGCCATTTCCAAAAGATCCGTTTCCAGCGCCCTGGCCATCACCTCTAAAAAACGGCCCGTCCCGGCGGCGCACTTGTCGTTCATCACAAAATCAACGACCCGCCCGTGCCCGTCCAGGCGAATCACCTTGCTGTCCTGCCCGCCCACGTCAATGACGGTGCGCGCCGGCGGAAAGGAAGCGTGCGCGCCGCGCCCGTGGCAGCTGATTTCGGTGACCTGTTTATCGGCAAAAGGGATATTGGCCCGCCCGTAACCGGTGGCCACGATTCTTTCCACTTTTTCCCGGCTTACTCCGGCCCGGGCGAGGGCCCTGGCCAGGGCCTCCTCGGCGCTGGCCCGGTTGTTCGTACCGGTGGGCAGCAGCGCCTCCCCCCGCCATTCCCCGTCAACGAGCACCACCGCTTTCGTGGTGGTGGAACCAACGTCAATTCCGGCCGCAATCAAACTACTTTTCCCTCCTAAAGAATGGTTCTTTGCCTCTATATTGTACCGCCAAAAAGCAATCGCGGTCGAGTTCCCCAGCCCCTTACCCCCAATTCCTAACCCCTAACCCCTAGTCCCTAATCTCTAATCCCCGCTTTTTTCTACAGTCCGGCGGCGCGCAAGAAAACCAGCACCAGCTGCCGCAAAATTTCCAAAGCGAAAAAGGCTGCGATCGGCGAAAAATCGATCATGCCCACCGGGGGAATAAATCGCCTGAAAATCCGCAGCCACGGTTCGGTTACCTCGTAAATAAACCTGATTAACGGCTGGTAGGGATTGTGCCTGATAAACGACAAGATGATGCGGATAAAAATCAGCCAGTAATAAACCTGAAAAATCACGTTTACAATCCGGTAAATATCCATGCTCCACCCCGTCTTTTATTTTAGCCCGGCGGATATCTCGGAGGACCGGCGGGTTGCCGCGCTCACTGCCTTCATTAAAGTACACCGCAGGCCGCCTTCCTCCAGGGCAAAAATCCCTTCGATGGTCGTCCCCGCCGGCGTGGTGACCAGATTTTTCAGCCGGGCCGGGTGTTCGCCGCTTTCCAGCGCCATTTTTGCCGCCCCCAGCATCGTCTGGGCACTTAAAAGAAAGGCTGTTTCCCTGGGCAGGCCCACCCGCAGGCCGGCGTCGACCAGGGCATCCAAAATCATGAACATATAGGCCGGGCCGCTGCCGCTCAAACCGGTGACCGCATCCATCAACCTTTCCGGAACCTCGGTCACCCTCCCGACCGCGGAAAAAATCGCCCTTGCCCGGCTTAAGTCTTCTTCACGGGCGTGCGTGCCGGCGCAAAGGGCACTGGCTCCGGCCCCAACCAGGCAGGGCGTATTGGGCATTACCCGGACCACCCCCACTGGATGTTTTAAAAACCCTTCAATATATTTTATGGGGACACCGGCGGCAATCGAAATGAGGGTCTGCCCGGAACGGAAAAGCCCCCCCGTTTCGGGCAACACCTGCCCGACAATTTGCGGCTTAACGGCCAAAACAACAATATCAACGGCTTCCACCAGCCGGCAATTATTCTGGGCCGCCCTTATGCCCAATTTCTGCTGCAGGTAAGCCAGCCGTTTCTGCTCAACATCACTGGCGTACAAATCCGCCGGCGGAAAACCGCTTTTCACCAGCCCGGCAAAGAGCGCCTCGGCCATGGCTCCCCCGCCCAGGCTGCCGATTCTCAGTCCCGTTAACGGCATTTGTTTACCCCTTTTCTTTCTCGATTGCTACCGCATCCAGGAAAAAAGTTCGCGCTCCCGGGCCTGGCTTTTCAGTTCGGAAGAAATATCCACATTGCTCGGCACAAAAAGGAAAATCCCGTTACCGACTTTTTGCGTATTCCCGTTTAGGCCGTAGGTCGCGCCGCTGACGAAATCGACCACCCGCCTGGCCAGTTCGGCATCCGCCTGCTCCAGGTTGACAATCACGGGCCGCCTGTTTTTCAAGTGATCGACAATCCCCTGCACATCCTCGAAAATCTTTGGCTCCGCCACCACCACCCGCACCTGCCGCTGGGCGTGCAGGCTCACCACCTGCCCTTTGCGCCGGGCCGGCGAAACCATTTCGTCTTCTTCCCGGCCTTCTTTTTCCTGTTCTTCCTCTTCTAAAGGCTCCTCCTCAAATCCGATAAAACCCAAGACCTTATCTACAAATCTCCTGGCCATCGCTCACCCTCCTTGAAAATAGGGATTAGGAATTAGTCGCGGGCGCCGAAAATGGCTGTTCCCAAACGGATCAAGTTGGCTCCCTCTTCCACCGCCACCAGGTAATCATTGCTCATGCCCATCGACAGATAATCAATTCCCGCGGCGGGAAAAAGCGCCCGCGCCCGCTCGTATAAAAGGCGGAGTTCCCGGAAAACGGGCCGGACTTCTTCGGGATCGTCCACCGCCGGCGCAACGGTCATCAACCCCCGGATTTTCAACCCCGGAAGGGCACTCACCGCGCCAAGAAATTCCATGACCTCGCCGGGGGGTAAACCATACTTGGTTTTTTCGCCGGCCACGTTCACCTGCACCAAAACGGGTACCTCCCTCCCCTCTTTCCCGGCCAGCCGGCTGATTGTCTGGGCCAGACGCCAGCTGTCCAGAGAGTGGATTAAACTTACCCTGTTCAGGACATATTTTACCTTATTCGTTTGCAAGTGTCCAATAAAATGCCATTCGATCCCGGCCGGCAAAAGCGGCTGCTTGGCCAGCATCTCCTGGACGCGGTTTTCGCCTAAAATCCTTACCCCTGCCGCCAGGGCGGCTTCAATCTTCTCTATAGAAACTCCCTTCGTCACGGCCACCAGTTTAACCACCCGGGCAGACCGCCCGGCCCGGCCGGCGGCCAGGGCAATTTTTGCCTTTACCTGCCGCAAATTTTCCTGCACGTTCAAAGCATGACTCTCCTGCGCTGAAGATACTTTTTTCATCTTGATAACCTCTTCTTAGGAGGAGTTGCCCATGAGAACGTTCGTTCTCTCCATAAATAATGATAAAGTATCTATCCCTAATACTATAGCGTAAATTCATCTTCTGAACCTGACTATCATTCGGATTTCAGGAGCTTCAGCTTTTTCCGGTAAGCCTGGAAGACATCAGGTTGCACTTAATGCATTTTCTAAATTACGCTGTAGTACTAATCCCTACCCCCTAATCCCAAACCCCTGTTTTCGAGGAAGATGGTATTTTTTATTCGACGCCGGGGGCCGGAAATCCTGCGCTAAAAAAGGTAAAGGCGGGAAAAACCCGCCTTTTTTTAATCATGGCTTAGATTTTCGGCAGCATCGCCAGGGCCTTTTGCAGTTCGCTTTCGGGCAGCGGGTAATCCTCCAGTTTACCGGAGAGGTAATTGTCGTAGGCGGCCAGATCGAGCAGGCCGTGGCCGCTCAAGTTAAAGACAATTGTCCGGGCCTCACCGGCCTCTTTTGCCTGCAGGGCTTCCCGGATGGTCCACGCGATGGCGTGCGCTGATTCGGGAGCGGGAACAATTCCTTCGCTGCGGGCAAAAGTGATCGCCCCCTGGAACACTTCCGTCTGATTGAGGGCCTGGGCTTCCACGATCCCGTCCGCCACCAGCTGGCAGAGCAGCGGGGCATCGCCGTGGTACCGCAGCCCCCCGGCGTGAATCCCGGGCGGAATAAACCGGGACCCCAGCGTATGCATGTATAAAAGCGGGGTAAAGCCGGCCACGTCGCCGAAGTCGTAGGTTTGCAGGCCCCGCGTCAGCGTGGGGCAGGCCGTAGGTTCGACGGCGATCAGGCGCACTTGCTTGCCTTGCGTCAGTTTATCACAGGCAAAGGGAAAGGCAAAACCGCTGAAGTTGCTCCCGCCGCCCACGCAGCCGATGACCACGTCGGGATAATAACCGGCTTTGGCCATTTGTTCTTTTGTTTCCAGACCGACGACCGTCTGGTGCAGGCAAACGTGATTTAAGACACTGCCCAACGAATAGTTGGTGTCCTCCCGCCCGGCGGCCTCCTCGATCGCCTCGCTGATGGCGATGCCCAGACTCCCCGGCGTGTCCGGCATTTCCGCCCGGATTTTCCGCCCGGCCTCGGTATTCTCGCTCGGGCTGGCGTACACTTTAGCGCCGAAAATCTCCATGATCGAACGCCGGTACGGCTTTTGCTGAAAGCTGACCCTCACCATGTAAACCACACATTCCAGACCGAAAAAGTTGCAGGCCTGGGAAAGGGCCGTGCCCCACTGTCCGGCGCCGGTTTCGGTGGTCAGGCGCTTAATCCCTTCCACTTTGTTGTAGTAAGCCTGGGCCACCGCCGTGTTCAGCTTGTGGCTGCCGGCCGGACTGACCCCCTCGTATTTGTAGAAAATTCGCGCCGGGGTGGCCAGGGCCTTTTCCAGCCGCCTGGCCCGAAAAAGGGGCGAAGGGCGCCATAACCGGTAAATTTCCCGGACTTCTTCCGGGATCTCGATCCAGCGTTCCCGCGACGCCTCCTGCATGATCAAACCCAGGGGAAAAATGGGCTTCAGGTCATCGGGGGTTACCGGTTGCCCGGTGGCAGGATTTAAGGGGGGCTTGGGGAGGTTGGGCAGATCTGCCTGAATGTTGTACCAGTGGGTGGGGATTTCCTTCTCCGTAAGCATAATCTTGACCTCGTCCATACTTGCCTCAAATCCTCTCTTCTAAAAAAAGTGATGGTACTATTGTATTGAATTAATTAGATGAAATCAAGGGTTAAAAAGGTACAAAACCTCTGGTTTATTTTCCCACCCACTCTTCTTTGTGCCCCGTTGCCTTTGTGTCTTAGTGCCTTTATTTATTTCGCTTCGTGTATTCTTTTTATGTTCCATTCCCGGAAGGCAGGAAAAAAGAATTCTTTTGGAATTATATTGACAGCCCAGAAAATTATCAGTATAATATTTTTATAATTTATTGAATGGTTTAGAGTCTGAACCAACCGGCAACTTTTATATTATTGTAATGTGTCAGTTATAATTTACCGTAACCAACGGGCTGCAACGGGGATAACCAAAATATTGGGAGGTGAAAGCGGTGCAAACTCCGTTTAATCCCAACCGACAGGCCGGTAAACTGGTCGTTGTCTCGAACCGCGCGAGCTATGTCTTTGCCGAAGATGCCGAGCAAATCACCTGGAAACGTGCCGTAAGCGGTCTGGTATCTGCCGTTGAACCGGTTTTAAATTCAGCAAACGGGACCTGGGTGGCCTGGTGCGGCCGCCTGGGCAGTCCTCAGGGCAAGGGTGTCCGGATCGGCGTTCCCGCCGGCTCACCCCGTTACTTCCTGCAGGAAGTAATTCTTGATCAGGAAGATTACCGCGGTTATTATCACGGATTTGCCAACAGCTGCCTGTGGCCCCTGGCCCACCAGATGATCGATAAATGTAATTTTCAGGGGCAATACTGGCAGGCCTACCGGAAAGTCAACCATCAGTTTGCCCGGACGGTGCTCGAGTGCGCCCGGGCAGAGAGCATTTTTTGGGTTCACGATTATCACCTGGCTATTGTGCCCCAGCTCATTCGCCGGCGCCTCCCCGGGGCGAAAATAGCTTTCTTCTGGCACATTCCCTTCCCGCCGCCGGACGTATTCGCGGTGCTGCCGTGGGGCAGGCAGGTGCTGCACGGTTTGCTGGGGAGCGACTTGATTGCCTTTCACACCCGGTCCTATTTAGAAAATTTCCTGGCCTGCGTAAAAAAATATTTCCGCCTGAAAGTCAATCCGGAACACGGGCTGATCTGGTTTGGCGACCGCCGGATCATCGCCCGGGCCGTACCGGTGGGAATTAACTGGCAGCACTTCGAGCAGCTGGCGGACGACCCGGAAGTCAAGGCCCAGGCGCAACAGATCCGCCGGTCGACGGGGGCCGAACATCTTTTTTTAGGTATTGACCGGCTGGACTACACCAAGGGAATTCCGGAAAGAATCAAAGCCTTCGGCGCTTTTTTGGATAAATTTCCGCAGTACCGGGGAAAAGCGACCCTTTTGCAAATTGCCGTGCCCACCAGAAACGGCGTGGAAGCCTACGACCGGTTAAAAGAAGAGGTGGAACGCCTGGTCGGGGAAATCGACGGAGCCTACGACCACGGCTACGGGGCCGTGCCCGTCCGCTACCTGCACCGCTCCTTAAACGAAAAGGAACTGGTCGCTCACTACCTGGCGGCGGACGTCATGCTGGTGACCGCCCTGCGCGACGGCCTCAACCTGATCGCCAAAGAATTTATCGCCGCGCGGACCGACAGGCAGGGGGTGCTCCTGCTCAGCCCCTTTGCCGGGGCCGCTGACGAGTTGACCAGCGCCCTGCTGGCCAATCCGTATAATGTCACCCAGCTGGCCAATCGAATGAAGACGGCCCTGGAAATGCCCCCGGAAGAAAAACGGGAAAGGCTCCGGGCGCTTCAGCAAACAGTGAAAAACAAAGATTCCCGGTGGTGGTGGCAGACCCAACTCAAGCTGATCTCCCTGCCCCAGGGCCGGTTCATGCCCGAAAAACCCCTTGCCGCCAACCAGACGGCCACCTAAGTGCACCGGGAAAACACGGGAAACAGGTTTCCGCAGGAATCCAAACGGCAGCAAAGGGCATTCCCTTCTTGACCCGCGCCCGAAAAAATTACGCTTCAAGCCGAAAAAATTCCCGGGGAAGCTTTTTTACCGCCGGCAGGATTTTTTTCAACCCGCATAGAATAGCATAGTGGAGAGGGAGACTCACCAGAGGGTTTCGTTTCCTGCGCCAGCTGGCGGGCAAGCCGCGCCACCGAAAAAGAGGTGGCGCTTTTTAACGACGCGGTTAAGGGAGGATCCTATGCCGAAGCGAAACGACTTGCAAAAGATCATGATCATCGGCTCCGGCCCGATTATCATCGGCCAGGCCTGCGAATTCGACTATTCCGGCTCCCAGGCCTGCCGGGCCTTGAAGCAGGAAGGGTACAAAGTGGTTCTGCTCAACAGCAACCCGGCCACCATCATGACCGATCCCGAAATGACCGACCGGACCTACCTCGAGCCGATCACCCCGGAAGTGGCGGAAGAAATCATCCGGCGCGAGCGCCCCGACGCCCTGCTGCCCACTCTTGGCGGGCAAACCGGCTTAAACCTGGCCGCCGAACTGCACCGGCGCGGGGTTTTGGCCCGGTACGGGGTGGAACTGATCGGCGCTAAATTTGAGGCCATCGAAAAGGCCGAGAAAAGGGATCTCTTTAAAGCGGCCATGGAGCGCATCGGTCTCTCCGTCTGCCGCAGCCGCTACGTCAATTCGGTGGCGGCGGCTCTGGCCTTTGCCAGGGAGACGGGTTTTCCCGTGATCGTTCGCCCTTCCTACACCCTCGGCGGAACCGGCGGCGGGGTCGCCCACAACGTCGACGAACTGCGCGAACTGGCCGCCCGCGGCATCGAACACAGCCCGGTAGGGGAGATCCTGGTGGAGGAATCCGTCATCGGCTGGAAGGAATACGAACTGGAAGTAATGCGGGACCGGGCCGACAACGTGGTGATCGTCTGCTCCATCGAAAACTTCGACCCGATGGGCATCCACACCGGGGACAGCATTACCGTTGCCCCTGCCCAGACCCTCACGGACAGGGAGTACCAGGAAATGCGCAACGCGGCCATCCGCATTATCCGGGAAATCGGGGTGGAAACGGGGGGTTCCAATATCCAGTTTGCGGTGCACCCTGAAACCGGGCGGATGGTAGTGGTGGAGATGAACCCGCGGGTTTCCCGGTCGTCCGCCCTGGCCTCCAAAGCCACCGGCTTCCCCATCGCCAAAATTGCGGCCAGGTTAGCCGTGGGTTACACGCTGGACGAACTGCCCAACGACATCACCCGGGAAACACCGGCCTGCTTTGAACCGACCATCGATTACTGCGTGGTCAAAATCCCGCGCTGGGATTTCGCCAAGTTCCCCGGCGCCGACCGGACCCTGACCACCCAGATGAAATCGGTGGGGGAGGTAATGGCCGTCGGCCGCAACTTTAAGGAGGCCCTGCAAAAGGCCATTCGCTCCTTAGAGCAGGACCGCTACGGCCTGGGGGCGGACGGCCAGGACGAGCTGGCCGGGCTGGTCCCCGCCCTTCCGGAAAATTGCCCCGGGGAGCCCCAAGCGCAAAAACAGCGGGAAGAAAAACTGCGGAAGGAAGTCCGGGCCAGGCTGATTACCCCCTGCCCGGAGCGCATTTTTTACCTGCGCCACGCCTTCCGCCTGGGCCTGACCGGGGATGAGATTTACGCCTGCACCGGTATCGACCGGTGGTTTCTCCACAACATCCGGGAACTGGTCGAGTTTGAGCAGAAGCTGGCCGGGGCGCTCGCCGAAGGAGCAGGGAATTTGCCCCCGGACCTCCTGGAGCAGGCGAAAAAATACGGTTTTTCCGACCGCCAGCTGGCCTATCTGGCGCAAAAGGAGGAACTGGCCGTCCGCCGGCGCCGGCTGGCGAGCCAAATCCGGGCGGTCTTCAAAATGGTAGACACCTGCGCGGCGGAATTCGAAGCCTACACTCCTTATTTTTATTCCACCTACGGCCGGGAAAACGAGGCCGTCCCGTCCCGGCAGAAAAAGGTCATGATCATCGGCAGCGGCCCCAACCGGATCGGCCAGGGCATTGAATTCGACTACTGCTGCGTCCAGGCCGCCTATGCCCTGCGGGAAGAGGGCTGCCAGGTGATCATGGTCAACTGCAACCCGGAAACGGTGAGCACCGACTACGACACCTCCGACCGGCTTTACTTCGAACCGCTGACCCTGGAAGACGTGCTGAATATCTGCGACGTGGAACAGCCGGACGGAATCATTCTGCAGTTCGGCGGCCAGACGCCGCTAAAGCTCGCCCGCTCCCTGGAAAAAGAGGGGCTGCCCATTCTCGGCACCGCGCCGGCCAGCATCGACCTGGCCGAAGACCGGGAAAAGTTTTCGGCGCTTTTGCGGCGGCTCGGCCTCAAACAACCGGCCAGCGGCACCGGCCGCTCGGTGGCCGAGGCCCGGAGGGTCGCCCGGGAGATCGGCTACCCCGTGCTGCTGCGGCCTTCCTACGTACTGGGGGGGCGGGCCATGGAAGTGGTCTACGACGAGGAGTCCCTGGTCGATTACATGAACCGGGCGGTGGCGGTTTCCGCGGGGCGTCCGGTGCTGATCGACAGGTTCCTGGAGGGAGCCGTTGAAGTGGACGTGGACGCCATCTCCGACGGCCGCACGACCGTGATCGGCGGTTTAATGGAGCACATCGAGGAAGCCGGAGTGCACTCCGGGGACAGCGCCTGCTCCCTGCCCCCTTTTAGCCTGGCCCCCACGCACATTGCGGAAATGAAAAAGCAGACGGCTCTTCTGGCGCGGGAACTGCAGGTGGTGGGGCTGCTCAACGTCCAGTTTGCCGTCGAAGACGGCGAAATTTACGTGCTGGAAGCAAACCCGCGGGCTTCCCGGACGGTTCCCTTCGTCAGCAAAGCCACGGGGATCCCCCTGGCCAGGCTGGCGACCAGGGTAATGCTGGGCAAAACGCTGGACGAACTCGGCTTCACCCGCGAGCTCATCCCAGGCCACGTGGCCGTCAAAGAAGCGGTTTTCCCCTTTATTAAATTTCCCGGCGTGGACATCGTCCTGGGTCCGGAGATGCGCTCCACCGGGGAAGTAATGGGCATTGACGATAATTTCGGCCTGGCTTTCGCCAAGTCCCAGATGGCCGCCGGGGTTCCCCTGCCGCTCAAGGGAACGGTGCTGCTCACCGTGGCCGACAAGGATAAGGGGGCGCTGCCGGCGGTGGCCCGGGGGTTTGCCCGGCTGGGGTTTAAGCTGCTGGCCACCCGGGGAACGGCCCGCCTGCTGGCCGATCACGGTCTTACCGTGAAGACGGTCAAAAAAATGGGCGAAGGACGGCCCAACATCGTGGACCACATTAAAAACGGGGAGATTGACCTGATCATCAATACTCCCCTGGGGAAAGGGCCGAAATACGACGAGTACCACCTGCGCCGGCAGGCCATGATCAGCAACGTCCCGATCATCACCACCATCCGGGGTGCCCAGGCAGCCCTGGAGGGAATCGCCAAAATGCGCGGCGGCCTGCGGGTAAAATCGCTCCAGGAATACCATAGAGGCCAGGGGATAGGGGAATTGTTACCGGAATGAAGGTTTCAACTGGATCAGCGATAACGATCATAGTTCGGGCCGGCAGGGCCGGCACAAAAATTAATGAGACAGAAGTCAATAGTTTTCTGCTTGATATTGCGCATTATTTTACGTATAATAATCAGGAAGGAGGTGTTTTTTATGCTCTCATTCGATCTTGATAGCCTGGTCAGCGCCACTGCACTCTCCAGGTCGCCCGGAAAGTATCTGGTCAAGTGCAAGGAAAAGCCGCTGCTGATTCTCAAAAATAATGAAGTAGAAGGAGTACTGCTAAGCGCGGAGGACTACAAAGAACTGTTGGAGTCCTACGAGCTGATGCGGGACATCAGACAGGCCCGCGAGATCTTCGAGCAGCCCACCGACAACCCGGAAGATAAGGACGTGTTCGAGATAATGCGGGAAGTCGAGGAACAGGACCGTGTATAGCGTTAAGCCCAAGAACGCCAACCGCTTCCGCCACGACTACGGGAGGCTGATGCCGGCAGAGCGGAGGAAGGTGTGGCACTCTTTAGAAGGACTGGCCAGGAATCCGAGACCACCCGGCTGTATTTGCCTGGAAAAGGATTACTACAGATTGCGTGTGGGGAACATCCGCATTCTCTATCAGATCCTCGACACCGAAAAGACGGTCCTGATCGGAACCATAGATAAACGGGACGAAAGGACATACAAAGACTGGAAAAAATATTTTAAATAACCAGCCGGCATCAATAAATGATAAAGTTACTTTGTTCTTACCACAATTTTCTTTGTCCTGGCGACAAACTCTTCTTGACTTCCCGCACCACTTCCGCCAGGGGAGGGATCCCCGCAAACCAGACGCGGCCGGTAACTTCGTTGGCGTAGGCGCAGTAGAGCTGGGAAATCAGTTCCTTCAAGCGCGGCGGCAGCGGCGGGGGAGATTGTTTAACCAGCTCTTTCCATTTAATTTTATCTTTCTTTTTGGCCGCTTCAACCTCCCGGTACCAGTCCGTTTCCTTGTAAAAAATCCGGGCCGCTTCCTTGCTGACCGGGGCCCCCTGAAAAGTAAAGCGGCATTCGTCCAGGGTGCCCAAAGCGTCGACGACCAGCAGGTTGCGCTCCCCGTCGAAACCGAACTCCACTTTCCCGTCCTCGTTAACCAGCCCGGCCCTACCGGCTTCCGCCGCGATCAGCCTGCCGATCGTCAGCGCCGCCCGTTTAATTTCGGCCACCTCCCCTTCGGTCAGCCCGGCCAGCTCTCTTGCCTGGGCCCAGCTAAGGTAACGGTCGCTGGCCTCCAGCTTCGTGGAAACGTCCAGCAGGGGCCTCTCCAGAACCTGGCCCGGCACGGGCATTTCCGCCAGACCAAGTTCTTCCGGCTTTAAGCTGCCTTCTGAAAGCCGCCGGAAAACGCTGGAACCCGGCGGCAAAGCGTTACGGTAGATTACCTCCAGGGGGATCAGAAAATTTCCTTTCTTTTCCCGGTAGACCGAATAGTCGTAGCCGCCTTCTTTAACCGCCGGTTCGATTACCCTGAGCAGCCCGACCTCCATGACGGCAGCCGGCCCGGACAGCTCCGCCAGCCTTTTTACCGCGCCGTTCTCCACCAGCCCCCGGTAGTGGGTCTTGATTCCTTTCTCCTCCAGGCGTTCAAAAAAGTAGGCGCTGACCAGGCACAGGGAAGCCCCTTTATGGGGAATGCGGTCGGGCATTTCCCCCCAGTCAAAAACCGAGTAGCGGTCTGAAAAGAAAAACCGCCCCACGCCGCCCGCTTCTTCTACGGGCGGCACAAGCACCTGCAGATCTTTTACGCTGCCCAAAATAAATCTCTCCCTCGAAAATAAAGGCACAGAGGCAACAGGCACAAAGGCACAAAGGAAAATGTGCCTGCCTTAGGCCTCAT
>DAISHP010000002.1:0-23434 GCA_036822475.1 Bacillota bacterium | reverse complement strand
CCCCGGCCCGAACAGGGCCAGAAAGTGCTGCGCTACTTAAAGCGAAAGGCCGTCGGGCGCAAAAACGCTATCCGAGCCAGGGATCTGGCGCGCATCCTGGGCATGCCCGAGCGGAACGTGCGGGCGGTGATTCACGAGCTGCGCTGCCTGGGGGCGCCGGTGGGTTCGGCGGTGGAGCCGCCGACGGGGTTTTACATCCCTGCCGACCGGGAGGAAGCGGACGTTTGTTCCCGGCACCTCTGGGCCAGGGTGGCGGAGATCGCCCGGGTGGCCCGGGCCTTCGACCGGGCGGCGGAAGGCCTGGGCTTGCGGCGGGGGCAGATGGAACAGATCACATTTGTTTTTGGAGGTGAAAATGATGAAAGCCTATGATGCAAAGCCGAGGAGGAGCGCTTTTCCACGCGACTTAAGGGACGCCGGCCCGGCCGGGGAGGTGACGAAATACTGGGAACCGGGGGCGTTTACCTGGTACGGTCAGGAAGTTCAAGGCAGGAGAAACGGGTTTCATATTTCAATCAGTAAAAGGTATGTCAGAATTTCCGGGGGAGCCGCCGCGGCGGCCGGAATAGAACCCGGCGACCGCCTGGCCGTGGGGATCAACAGCAAGTTTTTGGCTGTGCGGAAAGGCGAAAACGGGATTCCGACGAGGCTGGAAAAAAAGGATAGCAGAACGGTTTTGCTCCTGGCGCGAGAAATGGTAAGAATACTGGTCGCCGCCGGCTGGCCCGTCCCCTGCTCCCTGCCCTGCTCCTGGGACGGAAAGAGCGGGATGCTGGTGGCCAGAAAGCCGGCGGCAAAGAATTTCGACCAGGTGGAAGAAAAGATCCCGGAAACTTCGGAGACCCCGGAGGTTTCCCGGCCAGAGGTGACCGGTTGATGGAGCTGGAGGAACTGCGCCGGCGGTACACTCCGGAGCAGCTGCGGCTGGTGGACCGGTACTTTGCGGTGCTGGCCCGAACGCGGAAGACCGGTAAAATTTCCCCGTCGGTGCTGGTCAGGGAGATGGCGTACTGGGCCCGGTTCCCGGCGGCGGTGGTAGCGGAGGCGCTGCAAATCCACGTCAAAAAATACCCGCAGAAAAAGGAGGCCTACACCCGCGGGATCATGCGGGAGTTGGCCCGGGAAAGGAGCAGTGGAAAGCGTGACGGAAACAGCCCGGACCGCGGCGGCTACGGAAGGGGCCGGTACGGAGGCCACTACCTGGACCCAGGCAAATTGCCCTTTTAAAGAGTGCAACGGCAGCGGCTGGGTGATGGTGGCGGATGAACAGGGAACCCGGGTGCGCCGCTGCCGGTGCGTCGCTTTGCGCGAGGAAAGGGAAAGAATCGAGCACCTGTTTAAGGCGGCCAGGGTACCCCGGCGCTACCGCGAGCGAAAGCTGGAAACCTTCGATCCCGCCTACCAGAAAGGGGCGTGGAAGATCGCCTGCCGCTACGTGGAGCAGTACAAAAACATCCGCCAGGAGAACAAAAACGGGCTTCTCTTCGTCGGTCCGCCCGGGACCGGCAAGAGCCACCTGGCCTACGGGATTTTGAACGCACTTTTGGCCAGAGGGGTGCCGGGGGTTTGCGGGAGCGTGCCGGAGCTTATGGACCTCCTGCGGCCCCAGGCCGGCCGGGGCGAGGAGGTCCGGGAGCGCCTGGAACTTTTAAAGACCTTAGAGCTGGTTGTGCTCGACGATCTGGGCGCGGAGAAAAGCAGCGAGTGGGTTACCGAACGGCTTTACGTCATTATCAACGCCCGCTACAACGAGATGCTGCCTACCATTATCACTTCTAATCTGGAGATGGAAGAATTGGAGACGTTCCCGGGCTGGGAGCGGATCGTCAGCCGGCTTTTCGAGATGTGCCACCTGGTGCGGGTGGACGGGCCGGACTACCGGAAGGAGGTCAGAAAGTGCAGAAAGTGAGGATATTTAGCGGCAGAGCGAGCGAAGACACCGGGCCGTGGCGGGTCAGGCCGGAAGAGATCGGCGCGGCCGTGGAAGCGGTAAGGCTGGCGGAAAACAGGTTTAACCAGGTTGTCGAAAAAGAACTGGTGGACGCCGCCTGCCTGGAACTGACGGCGGCGAAGACCAGGCTTAATTTCCTGCTCCGGCTGGCCCGGCTGCAAGGGAGGGAGAAAAAATGGGTCAACTAACGAAGCACAAAGTAATCAGTAAAGCCGGCAGTCTGACCATCCCGGCGGACATCCGAAGGGAATACAGCTTCCTGGCCGGCGAAGCGGTGGATATCACTGTAGACAATGGGCGGTTGGTAATAGGTCCCCATACACCGCGCTGCCTGTTCTGCCAGGGCCGGGAAAATGTAATCAAATACATGGGCAGGAACGTCTGCAGATCCTGCATAAACACGATGTCGAAGGATGTGGGAAATAATGAATGAATCTGTCATCAGGGCCAAGGTGGACGAATTTGTTAGGTGGGTTGATCTGGCGGCCGAAGCAAAAAAAGAAATCGAAAAAATGAAGGCCGAGTTTCAGAAGCATGCCGTGGAACTTATGAAGGACAAGAAGGTCAAGCAAGTAGAGTTTTGGGGAACCAAAAACGCCAAGGTGACGGTGACGACTACAGGAACCCTGAAGCTGGTGTCATACAGCTTACTGCAAAAGGTTTTTGGCGAAACCCTACTTAGGGACTTTGTAAAGGAGGATCCACAATATAAGCTTTCCGAACCATTTAAGCGCCTATTGGCCGCCATATTCCAGGGTGACTATATAGAGCAGCCGGTGGACGAGGTAATCGCCCAGGTCAGTGATGATGAGAAGATCAGGAAGACCCTGAAGAAAAAATTAAAAGGTAACTGGGATAAGGACATAGGAAACCTCAAAGCCATTGCTGGGCTGGGCGACAGGGAAGCAGAACACTTCGCCTATTTTATCCAGGAAGCTATGAACTACGAAAAGATAGCGTACCTTCTGGAGGCTGCCGGCTATCCACGAAACAGCGACGAATTCGAAAAGGCCCTGGACGGGATCAGGCACGCCGTGGTGGTTGAGGAAGGCATCAAGGTAGGCCTGGAAACCGAAGAGATAAAGGAGGGATAGCCGTGGACCGGAAGCTCAATACGATCCTGGAAGTTATGGCTTTAATATTTATCGGCTTTGCGTCCGGCTACCTGACGGCGGCCTGCGTGGCGGCGAAACACTGGGGCGGGCTCCCTTAAGGGGGTGCCGCCCGTGGCCAAAAAACAGGTAACGGTTATTCTCAAAGATCATTATATCACCCGCTATTGGGAACGGGTGGGCCGCGCCCCTCCCCGCGCGCAACGGGCCTGGCTGGTCAGCAGCCTATGTTCAGGGAGGGCTAAACGGCAGAAAGACGGGAAGTTTAAAGTGAAATTGCGGGGCAGCCGCCACCAGGCGGTGCTGGCCAGGGAACACGGCGTGTGGGTGGCAATTACGGTGAAATGAAGGGGGATTGCCAAATGGGTCTTAAGGCTGCGCAAAGTCTTACGCCGGCGCAAAGAAGAAAGATCTTCGCGGTGGCCGGTGAGCTGGGCCTGGACAACGACCTGCTGCACGCCCTGGTCTACGGGGTGGCGGGCAAGGAGCACATTTCGGATTTAAGCAAAAAAGAGGCCGGGTGGGTGATTGACGAGCTGGAAAGGCGGGCCAACCGTTCCCGGACGGTGGTTCTCCCTACCGGCAGGAAAGTGCCCCTGGCTACGAAAAAGCAGCACTGGAAAATAAAGCAGTTGGTGCAGCAACTGGGCTGGGAAGATAATCCGAAGAGATTGCAGGGTTTCTGCAGAAAGTACGCCGGCGTGGACAACCCCCGCTGGCTGACCAAAGATCAGGCCTGGCGGTTGATCGAAGGGTTAAAGAGCTTGCTGCAGCGGGAGAAAAAGGCAGGAGGTCAAAAATTTGGTCAATAAAGAACAATTAATCTCTTTTTGCGCCGGGTGCGTGAAAGCAGACTGGGAAAATAACGTCTGCCTGGTCCTTTATTGCCCCCGAGAAGTCTGGTCAAACGGGGGGTGCTGGGCCAGGGACACCGATCCGGGCTTTTGGCCCCGGGTTAACCAGGAGATGATCCGTTACGCCCGCAGGAAAGGACGCAGCCCGCATTTTGAGGCGCTGATGGACCTGCCGGGAGATAAGCTCCTGGGGTGGTTGATGAGCACAAGGAATCCCGACTACCGGTCCAGGGAGCCAATTTTGCACCTCCCCGCCCCGCCGG
Source organism: Bacillota bacterium (assembly GCA_036822475.1). Taxonomy (GTDB): domain Bacteria; phylum Bacillota; class Desulfotomaculia; order Desulfotomaculales; family Nap2-2B; genus JAIMBK01. The sequence goes on along the minus strand of DAISHP010000002.1, from coordinate 19,254 downwards.
CAAGAGGAAGCAATAATAAGAGCAAGCGCAAGAAAAATAAACCGGTCTGGTATAACTGCCGGCAGAAGTACCTGGAGGTATAAAATATTTAGCAGGAGTTAATACCCGGATGGTGAATATTACTAATATAAAAAGTTATGGGGGTGAATAAAAGGTGGAAAACGGACAATTTCAGGAGGTGGTTTTGGAGCGGCTGGACGCTCTTGAAAAGAGCTTTCAGGGATTACGGGGGGACGTCCAGGAGTTAAAAGGGGACGTCCAGGAGCTAAAGGGAGGTTTCCAGGAGCTAAAAGGGGACGTCCAGGAGCTAAAGGGAGGCTTCCAGGAGCTAAAGGGCGACGTAGAGGGATTAAAGGGTGACGTACAAGAGCTAAAGGGTGATGTAGAGGGATTAAAAGGGGATGTCCTGGAGTTAAAGGGGGGCTTACAAGGGTTAAAGGATGACCTCCAGGAGTTTAAGAAATATTCAATGATGCGTTTTGATCGCATCGAAGATACCCTTGCCGACCATACTAAAGTTCTTCACAGCATAACCGCCGCCCTGGTGAGCCTGAAAAAAGAGCAGTTGGGCCAGGCCATTGAAATTATGGAGATGCGCCAGGCTAAATGAAAATATGAAAAACACAAGGATTTTAAAGGGGTCATCAGTGCATGATCCCTTTAAAAATTTTTTGGAATAAAAAATTTTTGTAAAGGGGCTTGACACGATATAGGGAGCTATAGTAACATATGCGTAGTAATGGGTAATATTAAGGAGGTGCGACAAATATAAATGAAAAGCTTTTGACAAAAGAAGAGCTTTGCAAATGGTTACAAGTTAGCAAATCAACAATTGACAGATGGCGTAAAAGTGGTCTCCCGTTCATAAAAGCCGGTAAGCTTATCAGATTTGATAAGAATGAGGTTTCAAAATGGCTCAAGGAGAACGGGAAAAATTAAGGAAGCCGCTCCCGCCAAGGCAAATCGGCTTCCTCACCAAACAGCCTTCCAAGAAGGACTGCTCTAATATAGTATAGCATGGAGCAACCTCCTTGGCAAGGCGAAAAATAAGGAGGTTTATCGATGAATCAATGTTTAACAGTTCGGGAAGTTAATTTCAGTGGTGATACTCTATTGGCGGTTAAGGATGAAACAACTGGCAAAATTTTTGTGGCCATAAAATGGATTTGTAAAGCGCTAGGATTAACAACAGATCAGTCCAGAAAAGAAAGGCGAAGAATACAAGAAGATTTGGTGCTTTCTAAAGGTGGGTCAAAAATGACCCTCCCTACGAAAGGCGGAAAACAACAAGTTCTTTGTTTGGATATAGACTACCTGCCTCTGTGGCTAGCTAAGATCAACGTAAATATTATTAACAACCAGGAAATACAAAATAAGCTTTTAGAGTACCAACTTAAGGCAAAAGATGTTTTGGCCCAAGCATTTGTCCATAAACAACCTATGGAGCCCATGCCTTTGGAAGACCTGATCATTCTCCAGGCGCAGTCGGTAAAGGAGCTCAAAGCGCGGGTGGACCGGATTGAGGAAAAAGTGGACATTACCCAGGAGAAGGTTTTGAAGCTGGAAAAATCGACCGCTCGCAAGGCGCTGCCCGCTCCGGCCGATGAATCCGTCTCTCCTGCCCCGCCCGTGGACGGGCTTTCTTACCTGACCGCCACGCAGGTGGCCAGCGCCCTCGGGGTTTACTCCATGTCCTGGTCAGCGAAGCAGAGCAACAAGCGGGCATCCCGGCCGGTGCCGCACAGTATGCTGATCAACGCCCTGGCCAGGGAACTGAGACTGGGGGAACCGGATTACGTGATCTTCTTCAAGATTGACGGAGGCAAAAAAAGAACCTACTACCGCTATAATCCTTCGGCGGTGGAGAAGATCAAAGATTATCTGGCCAGTAAGGGGTACCCCAACAACTTAAAGGTAGACGGGCGGTATTACTGCTTACAGTACCTCCGCAAAGACAACGTCGTCCCTTTTCTGGAGGTGGGCGACAATGCAAAGTAACGTCGCGCACCTTAACCCTTCCCTGGCCGATCCAGAACTGCGGGCGATGATCAATGTCTTGTGCGAGATCTGGGAAAGCGAAGACCAGAACATGATCAAGTGGGCAAAAGTAGAGTTTGCGCGCAGCTTTTACGATTACCTGTACCCCCGGATAAGTCCACCTGTAAAAATGAGCAAAAGCAAGAGAAAGAAAAGGTAAAACAGGTAAACAGGCGTAATTGCCTGCAGAGCAGTTTTTCAAGCAAATTTCGCGCAATCAGGATTTGACCTATAGAGCGGCTTGACTTAAAATTATATTGACTCGTGCGCCCTTTTCCAGACAGCTGATGAAACTAAAATAAAAGGTTGCAACCAGGTGTCCGGCCGCGAAAGAATCGCGGCCGGGCGCTTTTTTATTCCGAGGGGGAAAACCTGTGCTGGAAGTGCAGTGGGTCCTGCAGACCGTGCTTTTGATCATGGTTTCGGCCATCGGCTATTTCTTAAAGAAAACTATGGATGAATTAAAAGAAAGCGATCGCGAAATCCGCCAGGAAGTGGATCAACTGCGCCGGGAAACCAGGGAAGAGATTGACGCCCTGCGCCAGGACACCGAGGACTTCAAGCAGAAGATGCCCTTTATTTACACTTTGAGGGAGGACAGTATCAGGTGGCAAGCAGCGGTGGATCATAAATTGGATAAAATTTACGAAGTGATCCATCAGATCTCCGAGAGGGGGAAGTAAGGTGCACGCCTTCATGAATAAAAGCATCCGGGGATATATCTTAAAGCTCGTTTTTGAGACCAGTTATCCCAAGCCGCTGGGGAGCAACATTATTGAGAGCTGCCTGATCCGGGTGGGAATGGGAATCAGTCCCCCTACCCTGGCCGGCCACCTCAGCTACCTGGAGGACCGCGGCTACATCGAAACCAAAGAGGTTTCCCTGGGGGAAGGGTTTGCGCCGATCGTTCTCGTTTCGCTTACTTCCAAGGGGATTGACCTGTTGGAGGGGACCACCAGTGATCCGGGCGTGAGCCTGGCGGGAGCTGGTGAGCGGTGAAGTACGCGAAGAAACGTCGTCATTATAAGGTTGAAAAACTCTCCTGCCGGGAAATAATCGACCGGATGCTGAGCGAGGGGTACACCTACGACGAGATCGCCGCGGCGGTGGCGGAAGCCGGGGAGAAAATCAGCACGTCGTCACTGGCCCGCTACCACAATTCCTTTGAGCTGGTGGCGGAAAACGTCCGCAAGACCAGGGAGCAGATGAAAGTTTTAATTGAAGCCGTCCGGGAGAGCCCCGGTACGGATCTGGCGGAAGTGGCCAACCAGGTGATGATGCAGGGGCTGGTGGAACGCCTCGCAAAGGCGAAGGGCGCCCGGGAATTCGACCAGCTTCCCCTGGACAAAGCCGGGCGGCTGGTGGCCGATCTGGAGCGCAGCGCGGTGGCCCGGGAAAAGCTTAAATTTGAGTTTGACCGGGGAGTGTCCGCAGCGGTGAAAAAAATCATTGAACAGTTGAGCGAGGAACTGAAAGACATGCCGGAAGTATTCCATCAAATTGTCTTCCAGGTGGAAAATATCAAAAAGGAATTGATCGCGTGATACCCCGTCCGGCGTGGGGGGATAAACATTGAAACAGAAAAGGGCCGGCAGCGAGTCCGGCTCCATCTTGCAAAGAATCGTCGGGGACACAGAGGGCTTGCGCCGGGCGGAAGAATGGGAATACAGCCTGCTCCGGCGCTACCTTGAACAACATCCGGATTTAAAAGAGCTTTACGAAAGCAAAAAGGCGCCGGTTTTCGGACCGGGGGGCCTGCGCTCGCGCCTGGGCGAAATCCACATGGATTACTTTGCCCAGGCGTATTTTCCGGAATATATTCCCACTCCTCCCCCGCCCTTTCACCAGGAGATGTTCGCCGACCTAAAGATGGTGGTCGAGAAAGGCGGCGGGAGCAGCATGGTCCGGGCCGCCCCCCGGGGCCACGCCAAGACCACCCTGTGGGACTTTGTATTTCCGCTCTGGGTCACGGTATACAAAAAGAAGCAGTATATCCTGATTATCTCGGATTCCTACGACCAGGCCCAGGGGTTTATCGCCAATATCAAAGAGGAGCTGGAGAATAACGAGCGGCTGATCGAGGACTTCGGGCAGCTCAAAGGCGAGGGCCGCTGGCAGGAAGGCAGCATCATCACGAAAAACAAGGTCAAGATCGAGGCCCTGGGCGCCGGGATGAAAATCCGCGGGCGCCGGAACAAGGCCCGGCGGCCGGACCTGATCATCTTAGACGATGTAGAAAACGACGAAAATACCGAAACCCCGGAGCAGCGCAAAAAGCTGAAAAACTGGTACAAGCGGGCCGTCCGGCGGGCCGGTGCCAAATATACGGACTTTGTTATCGTCGGCACGGTAATCCATGACGAGTCGCTGCTGGCCGATTTGCTGAAAACCCCCGGTTACAACGCCAAGAAGTACCAGGCGGTAATCAGGTTTGCCGAACGGGAAGACCTGTGGGACCAGTGGAAGAAAATCTTCACCGACCTTTCCCGGGAGGACCCGGAAGGCGACGCCCGGGCCTTCTTCGAGGAGCGCCGGGAGGAAATGCTCAAAGGGACGGAGATCCTCTGGGACAAGGGCAATCCCAATTTCCCGGACGGGTACTATAGCATCATGGTCGCCCGGGTGGTGGACGGCGAAGGGAGCTTTGCCAGCGAGCTGCAAAATGACCCCCGGAGTTCGGAAGAGAAATTCTTTAAGCCCCGGACCTACAGTGACGATCAGCTGCCGCCCTATCACCAGCTGGACGTCGTGATGACGGTGGATCCCAGCATGGGGCAGACCGATAAGTCGGACTTCTCGGCGATTATCGCCCTGGGGACGGAGAGAAAAAAGGGGCAAATGTATACACTGGTGGCCGACATCCAGCGCCGGCACCCGGATAAAATTATCGACGATTTGTTTACCCACGCGCAGCACCTGCTGCGCAGCGGGCTGAAACTGAGCGCGGTGGGCATCGAGGAAGTGCAGTTTCAGGCATTTTTCAAGGACGAATGCGCAAAGCGGGCCAAACAGCACCGGCTTCATCTGCCCATCGTGCCGGTCCGCAACCAGGTGGCGAAAGATTTGCGCATAGAATCAATGGAGCCCAGTATCAACAACGGCTATGTATTGATTCACGAAAAGCATACCCTACTGCTTAGCCAGCTTGAAAATTATCCGAAAGCAAAGAAGGACGGCCCCGACGCCCTGGAGATGGCCATCAGGCTGGCCAGGGAGAAGCGGCCGATTGACCAGGGGCTGGTGGATGTGCTGAAAAGACTCCGGATCTACGGTGAGTTTAAATGAAAAAATGGCTGAAAAGAGCAGCTGGCGAGATTTCAAAGCTGCGGAACATGTTTACTTCGTTCTGGACGTTGCGGACCGGCTCGTATTTTGCGGCCTATAAGCTGGATTCCAGCCGGGTCGATTATGCCAAGGCCCGGGCGCTGTACGAGAATACTGACGACAATTACAAGCTGGGCGCCGGCTTCGCCAGGCCCATAATCAATACCACGGCGGGTTTCATGGGCGTGCCGCGGTTTAAGTCGGAAGACGAAACGGCCCAGAAAATCTTGGATGATTTTTTCAGCGCCAACACCTCCCGGATGATGCAGGTGCAGCGCAACGCCCTGCGGGACGGCGACTGGTTTGTCTGGATCACCCGGGAGGAAAACCACGAGCAGGCCCTTTATCCGGAGCAAAAGACCAGACTGGTCTTCAATATGCTGCCCCCGGAACAGGTTGTGGACATCATCACTGACCCCTTGACGGGTCGGGTCAAGGAATATGTCATCAAGGCGTCCCACGAGTGGCTGGACGAACAGGAAAATCCCAAAAAAACCTTGGTGACGCAGCGGGTTTCCGCAGTCAAACGGATCATCCGCATCTCAGGCGACATCCCTCCCGGGATGGATGCTTATCTGGAAGAAGACAATCCCTGGGGCTTCATCCCCATCGTTCACTTCAAAAACGAAGGTGATGAAACCAGGAAATACGGCCAGAGCGACCTTGAGCCCATTGAACCGTTCCTCAAGGCGTACCATGACGTGATGCTCCACGCGCTGCAGGGCAGCAAAATGCACAGCACGCCGCGGCTTAAGTTCAAAATTAAGGACCTGGCCGGCTTTCTGCAAAACAACTTCGGGATCACCGACCCGTATGCTTTCGCCAGCCAGGGCGGCACGATCAGCCTGGACGGGCACGAGTTCTTTCTGTTTACCGACGACGACGACGCCGAGTTTATCGAGGTTAAAAGCGCCATCGGCGACGCCACCGAACTGCTGAAGTTCTTGTTTTATTGTATCGTGGACACTTCGGAAACGCCGGAGTTCGCCTTTGGCGTGCACACCCCCAGCTCCTTGAGTTCGGTCAAGGAGCAGATGCCCATTCTGGTGAGAAAAATCGCCCGCAAGCGCGAACAGTTCACGGAGAGCTGGCAGCGCCTGGCCCGCATCGTGCTGGCCATGACGGCCCGGGCGGGAGAGGAAAAGGCCGGCACCTACGCCACGGTGCTGGAGTGGGACGAGGTTGACCCCAGGGACGAAAAGGAAGTGGCCGAGACTCTGGAAAAGGTAACCGCGGCCTTGAAGACCGCCCTGGAAGCAGAAATAATCAGCAATGAGGCCGCTGTGTCGTTTCTGGCCCGGTACATCGGCACGATGAATGACTACCTCAGCGACGACCCGGAGATCCCGGGGGAACGGGAGCGGATCATGCAGACCAGATTGGAGCGGATGCGGCTGGAAGACGCGCAGTTCCTGGATGAACAAAAGGCCGAAATCGACCGGGTGCTGCTCGGGGGTAACCGTTGATGCCCGGGGACGAAATCAAACAGATCAAAGACGCCGCCGGCGCGTATACCCGGTTTGCTCTGGAAGCCAGGAAAAAGTTCATCGCCATCCGGGAGCGCCAGGACACGGAGATAAAAAACCTGTATGTCCGCCTGGCGGACCGGGTGGCGGCGAAAGTGCGGGATGCGGCAAACCCCTTAAGACCTTCTCAAAAGAGACATTTAATGCAGGTTGAGCAGATGCTGCGGGCAGAGGCGGACAAACTGCGCGACGGCATAACCGGCGTCCTGCGCCGGGATATCCGGGAGGCGGTGGAGGCCGGCGCCGGCATATCCGCCGGAATTACCTTCAAGCTCCTGGAGGAGGGCGGGGTAAAGATTGACGACCACATCCGGGCGTCCTATTACCGGGTCAGCAACCGGGCGGTGGAAGCCATGTGGCGCCGGCACACCAAAGGGGTAAAACTATCCGAACGGATCTGGCAGCAGGGCGAAAGGGCCCGGCAAGCCCTCCGGCACATCCTGGAGGAAGCCGCGGCCGCCGGGCAGAGTGCCGTAGAAACGGCGAAAATGCTGCAGAAATACGTGCGGCAGGACGCCCTGACGCTGGCGAAAGACTATCCCAATATGATGAACCGGCTCCAGGGGGTTCCCAACGATCTTTCTTACGAGGCCCTGCGCCTGGCCCGCTCGGAAACCAGCCAGGCGTACTGGCAGGGCGCGATCGAGGCCGGGCGCAACTCGCCCAGCTACGTCGGCATGCGGTGGGTCTTGAGCAGCTCCCACCCGGTGGCGGATATCTGCGACGCCTACGCTGATCATGACGAGGGTCTGGGCCGCGGCGTCTACGCTCCGGGAAGCGAGCCGGGCTATCCGCATCCCAACTGCCTTTGTACGATTGTACCCGTGCACGAGCAGCCGGAAGACTTCTTGAGAAAGCTGAAAAAGTGGCAGGCGCAGGGGCCGGAACCGGAAACGCTGAAGATCGAAAACTGGTACCAGCGCGTGCACGGCAGGCCTTCGGGGGAAGTCAGAGGCTTGCCGGTGCATAACATGGCGCCCGGTTATTACGACGACGCGGCGGACCGGGAAGTGATCAGCCAGGCGCTGGCAAAACTGCCGGAAAATCACTTGAATATGCTCAAAGCGGCTGATGTCCGGATCGGAACCGGCTGGTCGGAAGATTTTTCCCGCTACGACAGGCTGGGGAAAATGTATTTATTGCCCAAAAACGTTGAAATAGACGATGTTTTACATGAGACCGGGCATGCCCTGGAGGACTTCCTTCAAGTTTACCGGATGAAGGAATTTGTAAAAGTCTTGGAGAATGGTATACCGCTGGAGGAAATGTCGCTGGGTAATTTTGTGCAGGAGACAGGTTTTCAAAAACCTTTCTTGCGTCTGGAACATAAGGAGATTAAAAAGTTTATCAGCGCTTATCAGGCCCGCCTTCAAGAAGAGTTGGGGCTGATCTATCAAAAAAATGGTAAGTGGCTGTTTAATCCGCAAAGTTTGGGTGAGTACTTTGCGGAGGGCTACCGGGAATATATTGATAATCCGGCAAATTTAAGGGCAAAAGATAATTTGCTCTACGAGTTTATCAGGAGGCTGATGGGCGATGCGGGAGAAACTTAAGATGCCTGACGATGCTCTTCAGCAGTTTCTAAAAGCCGGTACATTTGAAGAATGTATGGATATTTTAAAGGCAACTTTCCCCGGTTTTTATCCGGATATCCAATTAAATCAGCTTCCTGACGAAGTGAACCGGCACATGGTGGCAGTAATTAAAAAGAACGCCAGTGATCATTATAATCCACCCGGGGATCCAAAAGGGTTTTCCCGTATCCCGTGGGAATGAGAGCAGCAACATAATGGAGTAACCGCCGGGTAACGAGCCGGTAACGGCGGGGTAACGAGCCGGTAACGGACGGGTAACGGTAAAGCGGGACGGGTAACGATGGGGTAACGAGGGGAGGGAAAGGCAGGAATCCTTAGATATCAAGGAATAAAAGGCATTAGTAACGAGGGGGTAACGGCCAAATGATCATCCGGTAACGAGCGAAGAACAATTTAGTAACGAAGCTTGAAGAGCAAAAAACCCTTGTTTTTCAAGGGTTTTTCGTTTGCCCGCGGGAAGGAAGGGAATCCAATGCCGGCTAAAATGGTCAAGTTAATATGTGAACAATGTGGTAAAGAATTTGAAGTAGAGCAGTGGCGCACAAAAGAGCGGAATATAAGGTTTTGCTCATTGAAGTGTTGCAATCAATGGAGGCGAGGCAAAAGTTTTGAAAAACATACCAGTAAAATACGTAAGTGTGTATATTGCGGTAAGGATTTTGTGACTTTTATATCTAAGCTTCGTCGAGGCTGGGGTAAATACTGTTCAAAGGCCTGTAAAGATGCCGATTGCGAAGGCAGAACTAAACTTGGAAGGGGATATGTAGGCATTCTAAAACCAGATCACCCTCAAGCTAATTCACGTGGCTATATTATGGAGCATCGTCTCGTTATGGAAAAAATATTAGGCCGAAGGCTTTTACCTAATGAGGTTGTCCACCACATCAACGGTGATATTACCGATAATCGCCCCGAAAACCTTGAAGCATTGCCTTCGCAATCCGTGCATGTAGCTTTTCATAATAGATTGAGGTGTATGGGGGTAAGGCATAGTGCCGAAGCAATTTAAAATAAGCAGAACAGTAAGCAATAAATCTTGGGGTGATATTGACAAAACAGCATTGCGGGGTATGCTGGTGCAAGGTTTAGAAGAAGGTGTTGAGGGAGTCAGAGAAGCCATCCGCGAGGTCTACGCTGTAATTCGCGGAGACGACATAAAAGATGCTCCTAGTCAAAACTGGGTTATGCCTCACCACGAAGTTCACGAAGATGGAACAGTTGTGCTCAACCGCGACGGACTGGCGGCCGCGGCCGCGGCCTACGCCGGAGCCAGGTCGGAAACCGATCTGACCGGTCAGCAACGGGAAGTAGCGAGAGAACACCTTGCCCGCCACTACCGCGAACTGGGGATGCCCCTGCCGCCCGGCCTGGGCGGACAGGGCGAAATGGCCTCCGTGATGGCGGCGCTGACCGGCGAAATACGGGTGGAAGACATCCCGCTGGCGCCCTGGGTTGACCTGGCCGCCATTAAGGCGGGGGACCCCGATCCCCTGGAAGTGGTCGTGGAGGTGCCCGCCGGCAAATCGACGCGGGGCTGGAATTACCTGCCGAAAGCGCTGCAGCGGATCGTGGGCGAAGTGATGCGCCAGGGCCTGCCGGGTTTCCTGGGCCACCAGAAGCCGGAAGAAGTTGACTATCAGTTCCCGCTGCCGGTCACCCATTGGGTGGGCGCCAAGTGGGAAAACGGCAAGGCTTATTTCCGGGGGGTAATCGACCGCGCGGCTGCCGATTTAAAGCGCTGGATCAGGGCCAAAACGGTCAGGACAGTCAGCATTTTTGGCCTGCCGACCTTGCAGCGGGTGGCCGGGGAAACGCATGTAATCGACTTTAAACCGCTTTCGATCGACTGGACGCCCCTGGGCAGGGCCGGGATGCCTACAGCGATAGTCGCCATGGGCGAGATTGATGTGATTAAAAATTTAGAGGGAGGACAGAAGATGACCTGGAAAGAGCTCGTTGCGCAGTTGAAAACCATGCTGGCCTCGGGAGAGGTTACCCGGGCGCAGGTGGTCGGGGAGATGGGCTGGAAAGCGGCTGACCTGGCCGGGGAGCTGGACGCCAAGTGGTTTCAGGAAACAAAGGATAATGCGGAAATGCTGAACAAGGTCCGGGAGGCCCTCGGAATTACCGGGGAAATGGACCTGGTGGCCAGAGCGAATGAGGCTTTTGCTGCCCTGGAGGAAAAGAAAAAAGCCGCCCAGGCGGAATTAATTGACCAGGTTGTCAAGGAAAAGGTAAGCGGCGAAATGGCCCAATCCCTGGTTAAAAAAATGCTGGCCGTCCCGGAAGGAGCCACCAAGGAGCAGATCGCCGGAGAGATTGATAAAGTGATCAACGACCAGGCCGTAAAGGATGCTCTGAGCAAGCTGCACATCGACCGCCCCGCCTTCGTCATGCAGAAAGGAAAAGAGTCCGACGGCATGCTGGTTTCCAGGAAGGTGAGGATATGAGTCTGGTCAGGTTCAATCCCCAATCCCACTCCTTCGTCAGCAATGGCGCCGGCGGGAAATTTGAAAGCCGCCCCGTCAGCCGCCAGGGTATCGTCAAGAACACGCCGGTGCACCAGCCCGGGCCGAAGGTGCTGGCCGCCGGGAAACCGGCCGCGGCGGCGCGGCAAATTTTAAGCTAAGGAGGCAAGATCGTGGGCAGAAAAGTCAGTGACGGTAAATCGGTCAGGGTAAGCGTACCGGCGAGTACGGTCATCACAAAGGGCAATTTTTATCTTCTGGACGGTTTCCTGGGCATGGCGGTACAATCCCTGGAAACTGACGCCGACGGCAAGGTAATCAGCTTTAACGGCTTCACGGTACCGGCCGGATCGGTGCCTGCGGAAGTAGTCCTGAATATCGAAGAAGCCGAATATGAGACCAGCCAGATCACCGTGGCCGATGCTTTCAACAAGGGCGACAAGGTGTATTGGGATGCTGTCAACAAACTTCTAACGACGGCACCGAACAACGACGCCAGCGGAAACCCCCAGAACCGCCCGGTCGGCCGCGTGACCCAGGCCAAGGATGTAAACAACGTGGTCTGGTTTGTCCTCGGGCCGCAGGTCCAGGCACATGCTTAATGGAGGTGGAAAAGGTTGAAAATCATCAGCATTGAAACGCTGAAAGAAGAGCGCCGCCGGCAGAACGTCGAGGTGGACGTGCCTTTTATTCTTCCCGGGGGCAAGGTCGCCTTTGTCAAGAAAAAAATTGTCAACGGCGAAATGGAAACCTATGAGCTGGCCAAACCCATCGGTGAAATGATTACCACCCCCGCCGGGCTGGAGAGCATCGTTCAAAAGTCGGTCATTGATTTAGAGCTGGGCCGCGAAAGCGTTCCCCTGCTTTATACGCCGATTTACCGCCGGGTGGAGGACGCAAATTTCACTCAGTTTGTGGACGTGGCGCCCTTCATCAGGGTCAATGTGGTTTTCCTGGAGCACATGGAGTTGGGGGAAGTGAAGTTCGGTACCCGGAGGATCGGTCCCAAGGATACTGTGCCGATCGTAACATATGCGGCCGGCCTACAGTGGACCGAGGACATGGTGCTCTACGACAAGACCTGGGAGATGGCCGAGGCCAACCGGTCCTTCGGCGAGGCGTACAACGCCCTGCTGAACCACATTCACCTGTATCCCATCATCAGCTTTGCTTATGCGGCCAAGAACAGGACCGCCGCGGATACTACGGGGGCCACCTTGCTGGAGAAACTCCGCAATACCATCAAGGCGGGCCTGGTGCATGCGGCCCAGGACAAAAACACGGACACGAAAAGCCCGCGCCGGCCCAACATCTTGCTGGCCCATTCCAGCCGCCGCTGGGACATAGAGGAATGCCTGCAGCGCATGCAGATCGGCGGCACGGTCTATCCGGCCATCAGCCAGATCGACACCCTGATTTTCTACGACGGGTGGTCCACTGTAGTGGGAGAGAAAACTTACGAGTACCCCGGGGTGGATCCCGGAAAAGCCTATCTTATCGAAGGCCAGAAATACTTCCGGGAACTGATCAAGCACGACCTGCGCATCGACGCCTCCGGGGCCGACATTACCCGGCTGATTGAAGATGCAATTGTCGGCCGGGCCCGCCGGGGCGTGATCGCCTCACCCGCCAACGCGGTGGAGGAACTCACCTTGCCGGCTTAATTTACCATGCAGAGGAAGGCGGTATTAGATGACCCCCACCCCGGAATTGCGTACCAAACTGAGAAAATATCTGAACGAAACGATCCCCGCCGGCGGGACGGACGCGGATACCAGGTTCCTGGACACGGAACTGGACGAAATGCTGGCGGAGGCGGAAAATATCAATCAGGCGGCCGCCAAGGGTTGGGTCATCAAAGCCGGCCTGCTGCAGGGCGACATCGAGAGCTACAGCGTGGGCCATGAAAAATATGACCTGACCTCATTGAAAGACCAGCTGGCCCACGCCCTGGCCATGGCGGCCCAGTATGCCGCCCTGGCCGAGGAGAGCAGCAAAGTAAACACCGGCGTTATTTTGAAGCTAACCAGGCCGGAGGTGATCTGATGCCGGACCCGGTGACCAGGCGGCGCAACCATACCATCTGGTGCATCAGTCAGAACCCGGTAACCATTATTATCACCAGGACGGAAAAGGTGGAAGTGGGAGGCGGTTTTGCCGAGAACACGGCGCAGGTCGGTCCTTTTACCGTCCGGATTTTTCAGCAGGCGAACAAAAGCGGCGCCGGATTGGATAGTGAACTTGTCGGAACCAGGAGCGTTAACCCGAGCTGGGGGCTTTTGGCCGACTGGCAGGCCGACCTCCGGGCGGGCCCCAATGTCCGGGATGAATTTGAGGTTGCCGGCCTCGGCTTTTTTGTGATTAAGGCTGTGTATCCGCAAAAGATCCAGGGGCAGGTGGTCGGGTACCAGGCGGAACTGGAGAAGGTGAGTTGATGCTCGCGGAGAAAGCGGAAGAGTTCATCCGGCGCAAGCTGGCCGGAATGCACGCGCTGCTGCTTTCCTGGGCCGGGAAGCTGGAAGCCGACGCCAAGCAAAACGCGCCCTGGAATGACCGGACGGGACACGCCCGGCAGGCCATCCACGCCGGAGTGGAGGTTAATAACGAAGAATTTGTTTTATACCTCGCCCACGGCAAGGAGTATGGGACTTACCTGGAAACGGGCACGGGCGTCCACGGCCCGAATAAGGCGCCGTTTATTATCCGGCCGAAGGAGAAAAAGGCCTTGTATTGGGCCGGCGCGGAACATCCGGCAAAGAGGGTCACGCACCCGGGCATGAAGGCGCGGCCGGTCGTTGAGCCCACGCTTAAAGCCAATCTCGACCGCGTTAAAAAGACTGTCTTGGAATATTGGGAGGATTAAATCATGCGGGCGGCAATCAGGCAGCAGTTAATCGCCCAGATCCCGGAAGTCGGGGGCCGTGTTTACGAGCCGCACGCCGCCGGCGCCAAAACACCAAAACCCTATCTGGTGCTGCGGCAGGGCGCCGATAGCGAGGACACGCCCTGGACCGGGTTCAGGCGCATTATCGAGGTCTGGCCTTACTTGTCCCGCACCACGTTTGCAGATGTCGATGCCCTGGCGCAAAAGGTTGTTTCGGCGCTCGGCAACCAGCCGCTGACCACGGCGGCCGGCGAGGTTTTTACCTGCCAGTATCTCGGTTTGGCAAGCCCGGATGTTGTCGATGAGGAATGGGACGTTATTACCCGCGGGCTGCGCTTTGCCATCATAGCCCTGCAGCCGGTGGCGGTGCCGGAAACGGTGGCCAACGATCCGTGGCTGGAGGCCCTGGCAGTCTGGACCGGGACGATTTTAGGAGCGTCCTGGTCGGTGTATCGCAACCTTTGGCCCCTGGGGTATAAGCGGCCGGCAGTGATGTGGCGGCTGGACGGAATCGAGGCATTGGAAAAAGGCCGGGCAATGTTTGAGGTCCGCAAAAAATTCGCCGGCCACGTCATTGGCAGCACCCCGAATGAGCAGGTTGCGGGGGCGCTGACTGTTGCGCAGAAGCTCGGAGAGGTCGTTAAATTAGAGCTGGACGCGGCAAACCGGCGATACCTGACAGTGAACAGCCCAGCCGTGAATTACCGGGCAGATGCGCTGACCGCCGGGCAGGTATCGGTAGTTTTAAGCCGGATGACAGCCAGGCCGATCGACGAAGCGCCGCTTATTGCGGGCGTGCATTATACTGAAACAATAAGTTAGGAGTGAGAGGATGGCTGAGAAAAAGGAAGCTATGCAGGCTCCGAAATATCCCAAGGATGAGCTTCTGGCAAACGCCGAAACACTTTTCGGCGTAAAGCCGGAGGTTATCGCCGGGGCGGTGCACGGCAATGCTCAAGCAGAATTTACATTGGACGAGATGCGTAAACTGGTTAATGATTTCCTGAAGAGGAGGGTTAGCTGATGGCAGGAGGACAGTGGAGCCCGACTGAACTGCCGGTACTCCCCGGCCTTTATCTCAATTTTGTAGCTGCGGCCCTGGCGGCCATCCAGCCTGGCGCCCGGGGCGTGGTGGTGGCGCCAGTGAAGGCGCACTGGGGGCTGGTGCGGCAGTTTGTGGAGATTACCAGCGAAGCGGGGATTGCCGAAAACTATACCAACGATGAGACTAACGGGGCGACTGCTTACACCACCCTGCGGTTTGCCCTGCTGGGCGGCGCGAAGAAAATCTTGGCCTACCGGCTGGCGGACAGCAACGCAGCGGCGGCCACGGTGACCCTGAAAGACACCGCGACAACACCGGTCAATGTGCTGAAACTGGACGCCAGGTATCCCGGCGCTCGGGGCAATAACTTCAAGGTCGCGGTTCAGGTTAACCCGGTGGACAACACCAAAAAGGACATCAAACTGTATGAAGGCACTACGCTCCTGCGGACGTTTACTTTCACCAGCGGTACCATCCAGGCCGCGGCAGATGCGGTTAACAATGATTCCGGCAACAAATGGATCACTGCTACGGTGCTGGCGGCCGGCAACGGTACGCTGGCGGACATCGCCAATGCGCCCATGGCCGGCGGCAACTCCGGTATCGCAGCCATCGCAGCGGCGGATTACACCAATGCCCTGGCGGCCTTTGAGACGCAGGAATTTAACCTGCTGACCCTGGACGGCATCTCTGACCCGGCTATTCAGACCAGCGTGGTCTCCTGGGTGAGCCGGGTGCGCAACGAAGGTAAAGGAGTTATTGCAGTCCTGGGCGGCTCGGCGGCAGACGATACTGCATCCGATGCCGTATCCAAAGCCACGGCCCGGAGCGCCGGGTTTAACCATGAGGGCGTGGTCAATGTGGGGGACGGCGCTGTGCTGGACGGGGTAAGCTATTCCAGCGCCCAGGTTGCCGCCTACGTGGCCGGCCTGATCGCCGGGCAGAAGCTCAGCGAAGCGACGACCTATGCGGCTACGCCGTTTGACGATGTCACCCGGCGCTGGACCCGCTCCGAGATGGAGCAGGCAGTTACCGGCGGCGTATTCCTGCTTTTCCACGACGGCCGGATGGTGAAGGTCCTTCGGGGGATAAACTCTTTGGTAACCCTGCGCCAGGGACAGAATAACTCCTGGAAGAAAATCAGGACTATCCGGGTCATGGACAGCATCAACGCAGACCTGGTTCGAGCTGCAGAAGATAATTACATCGGCAAGGTGAATAACACTGAAGAAGGCCGATTGGCGCTTATAGGCGCCTGCAAGCAGTATATGCAGACCCTGGCCCAGGGTGGCGTGATCGAAGCTACCGGCTGGGACGTATACCTTGATCCTGCATACTATGGCCCGACAGCGACAATTACCCCGGAGCCGGATCAGGTCTATCTGAAGTGGGAAGCCAGGCTGACTGACGTTATGGAAATTATTCTCGGGACCTTTGTGGTTAAGTAAGGAGGTGGCATAGGTGGCAGGAATTGACCCCGGCCGGGTAATCAACGGTACATTCGGTTCTGTTTACCTGGACGGCAAATGGCTGACAAATTTTACCCGGTGCGAAATTAAAGACGAATACGAATGGACCGAGCTGAAGCTTTCCGGCGACCGGCGGACGAAACATAAGCTGGTCGGCGTAAAAGGCAGCGGCACTATCGCCGGCTACAAAGTGACCAGCGAGTTACAGAAGGCTCTGGTGGACAATCCGACCCGCAGTTTTGAAATCATCAGCAAGCTTGCAGATCCCGAGGCATACGGCAGCGAGCGGGTGCGGGTACCGCAGGTCAAGTTCAATGCGAACGTGATCGCGAACTGGAAAACAGGCGCAGTTATTGAAGAAGAATGGTCTTTCGTGTACGACGGCGAGCCGGAATTTGTTGATCCGATTGTGGCCGGTTAAGGAGGGTAATTTATGGAGCTTGAAAACCTAAATGAAGAACAGGCTTTGAGGGAACTGCTTGAAGAAGCCAAACGTGAAGAAATGGTGTACCTGCCCTTAAAAAACGGGAAAAAATTGCCTGTAACTCTCAGGGCTCTGACCGAGAAACAAATCTCCCAGATACGCGAGCGCTGCACAACCCGCGAAAAGGATCGCAGGGGAAGGATAACAGAGACCTTGGATGACGAGCAATTCAATGCGGCTCTCATTGTAGCCGCTACCGTAAAGCCTAACTGGGGTAACCCTAATATTTTGGCTGAGTATAAGTTGTCGGGGCCTGAAGAGGTAGTAAAGCAAATTGCCGCGGGTTACCTTGCTGCTCTTGGAGACAAGGTCCTTAAAATTTCGGGTTTTGATGTGGATATTGAAGACGTAAAAAACTGATTAAGTCCGGGGGCCTGGCGGGGATGTTGCACGCCTTGTTCGTGCGGCATCACCTGCGCCCCGGAGAGTTTTGGAATTTACCGCGGGGTGAGCAACTATTTCTGATGGCCAGCATGGAGCTGGAGCTGGAAGCGGAGCAAAAGGCCAGGAAGGAGGTGGATCGGCGTGGCTGAAAACGAGTTCTACAGGCTTGATCTTGTTGTTAATGTAACCGGCGACGAGCAGGCCAAAGGCAAACTGAAAGCAATGGACCGGTTTATCGAGCACACCCGCAAGCGCGGGGAAATGCTCAATCGAATGCAGGTCAGCCCCGCCGTTCGCCTGGTTGATCGCATTTCGGCCCCGCTGCGTACTATCCAAGCGAACCTTAATCGCCTATCTTCAGTAAAAAAGGTAACAATTGAAGCTATAGACCGAACTACCAATGTAATAAAACACATCACCGGTGCCCTGACCAGTCCCTTGGGCCTCCTGGGAGCCGGCGCCGGGATGGCTGGACTGATCGGTTTTCCGCTAAAGATGGCCGGCGAGATGGAGCAGGCAGGAATTGCAATGGAATTCTTTACTGGCAGCGTGGAAAAAGGACAGGAATTTCTCGAACGACTACAAGCTTTTGCTGCCAAAACGCCCTTTGAATTTCCGGACGTGCGACAAGCTGCAATTGGCCTGATGCCGCTTTATAAGAACATTTTCGGCGTGGATAAGGCGATGAACGAATCAATCCGCACCATCCGGGCCTTCGGCGATGCTGCCGGATTCACCGGCGCCGGGATAAACGGCATGAATCTTGCTCTGTTTGGGTTCAGGCAGATAGGCAGCATGGGTAAACTGGGAATGGAAGAACTGCGGCAGGTCACTGAAAATCTACTGATACCCATGGACATGGTCACAAAAGAATTGGGGTTAACCGGTGATCAACTGCAGGACCTGGGCAAACTGGGCATCCCGGCCAGCAAGGCCATGGAGGCTATCGTCCGGGCACTGGAAAAGAACTTTGCCGGCGGCATGGAGAAGATGTCAAAGAGCCTTCTGGGTCTTATGTCAACGGTTAAAGACACATCCAGGTTGACCGTTACTGCATTCGGTTCCGGCATGGCCGAACCGGTGAAAAGAATCCTCCTGGATATAACGGGAATGACTGATTACACCAGCGATAAATATAAGGCGTTCAGCAAGAAATTGGAGGAAGCCGGGCATAAAGTAGGAGAAGCTTTTGAAGGGGCATACAATAAAGCAAAGTCGTTTTTCGATGGCTTATCGAGGGACGAAGCATTTCAAAAAATGGACTGGGGAGATAAGGTTGTCTATGTCCTCGACCGGATGATACAGGCCATGGATAACTGGGTGTCTGGCCCAGGTGGAAAACAGGTGGAGAAAGTATTCGTCAAGCTGGCCGAAATAGGAGCCCGGGCCTGGCTGACTGCCCTGGGCGGGCTGGTTAAGGGTGCAGGAGAAGCCCTGTTGCACGGCAATATTCTGGGCAGTGCCGGGTTGCTGGCCGGGGCTGGGTTGCTGGGCGGCGGAATGCTGTTACGCGGGGCTTGGGGTGTTGGCAAAGGGGCTGCCGGCCTCGGTAGGCGCATCCTGGGACGCGGAGCAGTAGCCGGGGCAGGTGTTGCGGCCGAAACGGCAGCGGAAACCGCGATAACGGCGGCCAAGGGCTTTAACCTCGGTCAACTCCTACGTGAATGGTTTGTCACTCCGGCCAGCGAGCGAGCGCTGGAACCTCTTAAACGGACGGTAATCCCTGCCGCTCCTGAACAAGTATTTCGCTATCGCGGATTTATATCCGGGGCGCCAGAGGTTGAAGCATTCAGAATACCCGGCACGGCGACAAGAGCAGTAGGCGGCGGATGGGCGCCTTTGCGCTATATCGGCATGTTTGGCAAGGCTGGAAATATCTTATCGCGGTTGGCCCTTCCCCTCACCTTTGCTACAGGCGCGGCCGAGGTTGCCCTGGCTCGCCCGGAGGAGCGGGTTCAGACCAGCCTCAAGGTCGGTGGCCGTATTGCCGGCGGCCTGGCCGGGGCCTCTCTGGGGGCAAAGGCAGGGGCTGCCATAG
>DAISHP010000001.1:0-28153 GCA_036822475.1 Bacillota bacterium | reverse complement strand
TAAAAAAGGTGGCGAGCGGCCACCTTTTTTACATCACCGGTCTAAAAGTTGTGCCGTTTTGACCGAAGATCAAAGGAAAGGGGTGCATCGCCTCAGTGAACATAACAATCACCGGGCTTGGCCCCGGCCACCCCGGACAAATCCCTTTGTCGGTTTGGGAGGTGTTGAAAAGCAGCCGGCGCATTTTTTTGCGGACGGAGCAGCACCCGGCCATACCGTGGTTGAGGCGGCAGGGAATCGACTTTCAGACGTTCGACTCCTATTACGAAGAAGGGGATAATTTCCAGGAAGTATACCAGCAAATTGCCGCCGCTGTTTTAAAGGAAGCGACGGTTGCCCCGCTGGTTTACGCCGTGCCGGGGAACCCCCTGGTGGCCGAGGAAACGGTGGAAATAATCCTGGCCAAAGCCGGGGGCATTGGCCTGCAGGTTAAGGTTTTACCGGCGATGAGTTTTTTAGACGCCCTTTACGTAGCCTTGGGTTTAAATCCCGCGGCAGGCATTCATATTTTGGACGGCCTGCGTTTGGACGAGCAAAGGCCGGACCCCGGGGTAGGAAACATAATCATTCAGGTATATAACCGGCTGGTTGCTTCCGACGTAAAGTTATCATTGATGGAAGATTATCCTGCTGATCATCCCGTGACGGTGATCAGGGCGGCAGGTGTTCCGGAGCTTCAAAAAATCGAACGGCATCCCCTGCACGATCTCGACCACCTGGACTGGCTGGATCACCTGACCAGCCTTTACCTGCCCCCGTGTCCGGAAAAAGTGAAAAAATGCAACTATCCTCTCGATCCGTTGGTTGACGTCCTGGCAGCATTGCGGGGAGAAAACGGCTGCCCCTGGGACCGGGAACAAAACCACGTTACCCTGCGCAAGTATCTTTTGGAAGAAACCTACGAGGTCATTGAAGCCATTAATCAGGGGGATATGTATAAAATCTGTGAGGAATTGGGAGACTTATTACTACAAATTGTTTTCCATGCCCAGATTGCCAGAGAAAACAATTATTTTGACCTCAACGACGTGGTTTTCGGAATTACCCGGAAAATGCTCCGCCGGCACCCGCACGTGTTCGGGGGGGCGACGGTGACCAGCAGCAAGGAAGTAGAGGCCAACTGGGAAAAGACTAAAAAGGCCGAGAGCGGGTTCTGCCCCCGTACTTCCCTCCTGGATGGGATTCCAGCCAGCCTGCCGGCCCTGCTGAGGGCGGCCCGGGTGCAGTCCCGAGCGGCGCAGGCAGGTTTTGACTGGCCCGATTACCGGGGGGCCAGGGAAAAGGTCGACGAGGAGCTTGGTGAATTGTCCGCGGCCATCGCCGCCCGCGACCCGGTCCGGCTTCAAGAGGAAATGGGCGATTTATTGTTTGCGGTAGTTAATCTCGCCCGGCTGCTGAAGGTGGATGCAGAGCTGGCGCTGGCCGCCACGGTGGACAGGTTTAGCGCCCGGTTTCGCTATCTTGAGGAGCAGGCGCAAAAAATGGGACGCGAACTGGCCGGATGCACGCTCCAGGAATTGGATGGCTGGTGGGAGGAAGCAAAAAAAGTTGAAGAAGCGAAAAAAAAGTAGGTTTTATTTTCCCTGGCAGAAGGAACCTGGCTGGATTTAGCGAAAATAATAAGGCATGATCAAATTCCATTGAGGGGGGTATTTAATGAACAAGGCAGAATTAATTGCTCAGGTAGCAGAAAAGTCGGACATGACCAAAAAGGATGCGGAGAAAGCGGTCAGCGCTGTCCTGGCGACCATTGAGGAGGCCCTGTCCAGGGGGGATAAGGTGCAGCTGGTGGGCTTCGGCACCTTTGAGGTACGGGAACGCGCCGCCCGCAAGGGCCGGAATCCGCAGACCGGCGAGGAAATTGAAATTGCCGCCGCCCGCGTCCCGGTTTTTAAGGCCGGAAAATCTCTGCGCGATGTGGTATCTTAAAGCGCGGGCACCTGCCGAACAAATGTGCGGATAGACAAATTTTTAAAAGTGGCGCGGATAATTAAGCGGCGAACGCTGGCCAAAGAAATTTGCGATCGGGGCCAGGTCATTCTCAATCACCGGGTGGCCAAAGCCAGCACGGAAGTCAAACCCGGCGACCGGATCACGATTACTTTTGGGCACCGGCAGTTGACCGTGGAAGTGGTTGAGTTGCGCGCAAATATGCCGGCAAAAACGGCCGCCGAACTGTACCGTGTGCTGGAGGACAAAAAAATTATTCCCGAAGAAGAATCTGATAGGCCTTAATCAGGCCTTATTTTTTTGTCTATATTTAAAAAACAGAGATATTTTAAGATAAAATATAATGATTAAACAAAATGGCAAATATTTGACCGGAAACGCAAATGATAGGAATTGCCATTATATGGTATAATTATCATGAATTGTATATCAGCCTAAAGGAGGGGGGTTATTACGAAAGGCAAAAAAACAATCAAGCTGACCAGGCTGGTCTTTCTCCTGATCGTTTTGCTGTTTTTTTTGGCCGGGGCGGTTGCGGAAAACCGGATTCATTTGCTTCAGGACGCCATTGACGTGAGCCCCGGACTGATTGCCCCGGTGCGGAGCTTGATCCAGAAAATAGCCGCTAAAGATATCCGGGTGCTCTCTTCTGCAGCAGGGGGAATGGTGCTGCCTCTTTCCCTGCGTTTGGCGCTGTCCATAAAGAACAGGGATTAGGGGTTGGGAATCAGGAATCAGGGGGTAGATGCTTTTACTGGCGATGACCATTTATCCTTTCTAGAGGAACGCGAGTTCCCGTGAGCAGCTGGATTAAAAAGAGAGAATTACGCTGATGCCCGGCACCTGAGCAGTCGGGGCGGGAGGTGAGGACCTTGCGGGTTTAAGCGGGCCGGAAAAGTGCCGGTGCCTTTTTCGGAGGGCGCTGTGTCCTTAAGGTGGGGGCGCCTGGCCCAGGAAATGTTATTTTTTAGCTAAATGAACAGGTGAAGGACATGCCCTGAAGCGAACGAAAAAGCCCGGCCGGGAAAAAGTGTCCGGGTCAGCCGGCCGTCCGGAAATTGCCGGTGAGGGAGGTGAAGACGCTGTGATCCGGTAAAGCACATAATTTTCTTCTCCCGGGTTAAGCTAAAAAGTAAAAGGGGGAAGAAAAGGTGCGCAAGTGGCGTTTTACCGGAATAACCATTGCCGTATTCATGATCAGTCTTCTGGTTGGAGCATGCGTCCGGCAGGCGCCCCGGAAGCCGATTGCCGACGCCCCCCGGAGCGAACCCACCATCACGATGTTCGTCAACGAAACCGGCCAGAAAAAGCAAATCAAGCTGGAGGAATACGTCGCTGGAGTGGTGGCGGCGGAAATGGAACCCACCTGGCCGGTCAACGCGCTGGCCGCCCAGGCCATTTTAGCCCGCACCTTTACCATGGAAAACATTAAAAGCGGGCGGGTAAGGCAATTACACGGCACGGATGTATCCACAAGTCCCCAGGAATTCCAGGCCTACAATCCCTCCCGGATTAACGACCAGGTGCGTCAGGCAGTGGCGCGCACCCGCGGGGAGGTAGCCACCTACCGGGGTGACTACGTAAAAGCCTGGTTTAATGCCTGCTGCGGTGGGGTAACAGCCTCGGCGGCCGAGGGGCTGGCCTACACCAAAACTCCCACGCCTTACCTGAAGGCCGGAATAAAGGATAATTGCCTGGCCATTACCACCCCGGAAAACCGGGCCTGGGAAACCCGGATTCCACTTTCGCAGGTGCGGGCGGCTGTAAAGAAAATAACCGGAAAAGATCCGGGTGTTATTAGTTCCGCCAGGATCAGCAAATACGGGCCGTCAGGAAGGGCCCAGACGCTGCAGATCGGCACGGTTACCGTCGGTGCCCCGGCTTTGCGTCTGGCCCTGGGCAGCGAATGGGTACGCTCCACTTTTTTAACCGGGGTGAAAGTTGAAGACAATCAGCTCGTTTTAAGCGGGAAGGGCTTTGGCCACGGAGTGGGCATGTGCCAGTGGGGAGCAAAGAGACTTGCCGAACAGGGCCGTTCACCGGAAGACATCGTCAAATTTTACTACAAAGGAATTGAGATTCAAAAGTTATGGTCATAACAACGTCAGACTGCTGAAAAATTTCAGCAGCTTTTTTTCGTGGGCCGCCCTGAAATTGCCGGCGGCCTTTTAATTTTTTAAATAAAGGCACTAAGGCACTAAGGCACAGAGGGATATGTATAAAGCGCCGGAATTATTTTCTTTGTGCCTTTGTGCCTGTTACCTCAGTGCCTGATTTCTAATTTATCTCATAATCTGTATTTACTGGCATAATAATGAAGTAAAGCAATAACCAAACCAAAAGGGGGTCGGGGTTTGCGCCATGGAAGAACAGGCCAAAAACAGACTGACGCTGCTCAACCGCCAGCACTTGACTTTTGAAGGAGTCCGTCTGGTTGATAAATTTGATGAAGAGGAAATCATTTTAGAAACAAATATGGGCGTTTTATTTTTAAAAGGCACCGATCTCCACATCACCCAGCTTGATTTAGAGCAGGGAACGCTTACCGCGGAAGGGTTTTTCACCGGCCTGCAGTTTCGCGAGGAGGGCTCCGGCGCCAAAGTAAAAGCAAAGGGTAAGGGAATCCTGGGAAAACTCCTGAAGTAGCAAAGTTGAAAAGCGCTAAAGCGGAAAGCGGCGCTTTTTTCATTAAAGCTGCGTAACTGGGGGGCGGTCCAGACAATGGTCAGGGAGCAGTTAACGGCCTTCGCTTTAACGATTGGCGCCGGTTTGCTGGCCGGGCTCTGGTTTGATTTTTACCGGGCCGTGCGCAGAGTTTGGCGTCTGAAAAAAATTGGCATTTTTCTTGGGGATCTATTGTTTTCCCTTTTTTTGACCGTTTTCATTTTCGGCCTGCTGCTGGCGATCAATTACGGCGAAGTCCGTTTTTACGTAATCATGGGGCTGGCCCTGGGAGCGTTAATTTACTGGCGGCTGTTTAGCGGATTTGGCTCCAAAACGATTATGTTTTCCTTTCGTTTTCTGCAAAAAACTTTTTACCTGGCTAGAAAATCAATTAGCGTCTCCTGGAGGGTTTTTACTTCCCCCTTCCGGGTGGTCTCCCTGGTTCTTTCTAAGCCCCAGGGGTTTTTGTGCCGGAGCGGTGAGGCAATCCAAAGTCCTTTCCGCAAAGCGTCTGCCATTGTTGTGGGCAGTTTGAAAAGGTTATTGAGACGGGTTTAAAAATTTTTAAAAAAAATTTTTCCTTACCGGGAAGGAATTTTCCCGGCCTGGATCGAAATAAATGTACTAGTTATGTATAAAGAATGTATAAATAGTGTAAACAAGTGTGGAGAAACCGGGTGAAAGTAGAAATCCGGGGCGTCGAAAAATTAAGTTTCCGGGAACGCCAGGTGGTGGCGCTCAAAGAAATGGGTTATTCCACCGAGCAGATTGCCCGGCGCCTGAACTTAAGCGCAGGAACAGTGGCCACCCTGTTTAACCGGGCGCGCACCAAGGGATACGAAGTTGTGCTGGTCATTCCGGGAGATCATTTAGGTATTTTTGGTCTGGAAGAAGAGGAGGAGGCATAAGCAGGTGGTTTCGCCGGCTCCCCGTACCTATCCCTTCCCGCAAAAAACGCCCGTCAAAAAGAGGCGTGTTTTCCGCCTTTCCAAAAGTAAACTGCCCTTGTTCGGGTTTATTGTTTTGCTGTTTTATCTGGCTGTTTCGCTCACTCTCCAGTTTAACCGGTTATCCGTTTTGCGTCAGGAAGTTCAGCAGGTTCAGGAACAGCTGGCGGAATTGCGGTTAAAAAACACGGAACTCCGGGAACAGTTAAGACGCGTCCAGTCCGATTCTTTTCTTGAGCAAACAGCCAGGGAAAAGCTGGGCCTGATCAAGCCGGGCGAAGCCAGAATAGTTCCGCTTGAATCCAGCCATAAACAATAGTATTGACATCTTTTGCGCTCCCCGCATATAATTGAATTAAGTTTTCTGAAGCGCTCCGGGGAGGAAACTTTCAATAGCATGCCTGTAAAGGTTGGAGCTATTTTAGAAGGTATTGTGACAGGAATCACTGATTTTGGCGCCTTTATTCAACTTCCCGATGGCGAGACTGGTCTGGTTCATATTTCTGAAGTGGCCCGGGTTTATGTAAAGGATATCCGGGATTTTCTAAAAGAAAAAGACAGGGTGACCGTAAAGGTCATTTCAGTCGATGCGCGGGGCAAAATTGGTTTATCCATCAAACAGGCCCACCCCGGAGAAGGTGAATTTACCCGGCAGAAAAAGCCGGAGGTATCCTTTGAAGAAAAACTGGCCCGCTTTTTAAAGGAAAGTGAGGAGAAGCACCAGCACCTGCGCCGCAGCCAAGACGCCAAACGCGGCGGCCGGGGTTCCTGCCGGGTCTGAAGAACAGAAACCGGGTTTTGTATGAGAAGCATTCCCTGAAGCGGAGTGCTTTTATTTTTAAGGGGGGATAAAGACACAAAGGCACAGAGGCACAAAGAAATTTAACGTATAGAAGAGCGGGAATATTTTACTTTGTGTCTTCGTGCCTGGGCAACTTTGTGCCTGATCTTTTTAAGGGGGTGTTCAATTGCGGGTGGCGGTAATCGATATCGGCACCAATTCCACGCGCCTGTTGATTGCCGACGTAGTAAACGAAAAAGTAGAGGTGCTCCATACCGGCCTGACCACGACCAGGCTGGGGGAGGGGATTGGGGGTGGATACTTATTAAGCAAAGCCGTTGAGCGAACAATCGCCGTCCTGAAGAAATACCGGCAGGCCGCTCAAGCGTGGCAGGCGGCAAGAATTGCCGCCGTAGCCACCAGCGCCGTCCGGGGCGCGCAAAACAGGAACGATTTTTTAAAAGCTGTTCGGGAAGAAACGGGTCTTCAGGTGAAGGTGCTTTCCGGGGAGGAAGAGGCGTACTATGGATATCAGGGCGTCATCAGCGGCCTCCCGGTGGACCCGCAGGAAGTGGCGGTGATGGATGTCGGCGGCGGAAGCACGGAATTTACGTGGCAAAGAAACGGCCGGCTCTTTTTTCGGAGTGTTGACGCCGGGGCGGTGCGCGCCACGGAGGGCCGTTACACGGAAGGGCAAATTCGCCGGCTGGTTAAACCGGTCGTGGAAGAAATCAGGCAGATCTCGCCGGGGCTGCTGGTCGGCGTCGGCGGTACGGTGACAACCCTGGCCGCCATGGCCATGGGGTTGCGGGTTTACGATCCCGCCCTGGTGCATGGTTATCTCTTGCAACGCGAACAGGTAGCCGGGCTTTTTTCCCTTTTGGCCGGCACCCCGCTGGAAAAGCGCCGGCAGCTGCCCGGCCTGCAGCCGGAGCGGGCGGATATAATTATCGCCGGAGTGCAGATTGTTCTGATCGTGTTAACCGATTTAGGACTGGGGTCAATTCTCGTCAGCGAAGCGGACATTATGCACGGAATCGCCTTGAAATTGTCGAAATAAAATAACCCTTATGTTACCAGAGATGACAATTATTGCTTGCCCCTGCATATTATAATTATTTTAGCCGTCAAAGGACCTGGGATGGCCAAAGGTGCCCGGCTGCCGGTTGGACAAACCCCGCCGGGTCAAAGGGGTGGTTTATTCCCTGCGCTCTGGCCTGTCCCCGGCGGCTGATGGACCCGAATTTAGATGAGGGGTGGGCAGGAAATTGGCGGATAAAATTGAGGTTTATCCCTTCCGGCGAGTGGAAAAAGAAACCAGAAAAGAAACAACCTTCCGCCCAAAACGGGAAAAAACAAGGAACGCATCCGGCAAAAAAAGCCGCGGCAAGGAAAGGGGGACGCGGAAAGCCGGCGGCCTGCCGTTTTTTAATGCAAAAGAAAGTGCGCCATTCCGGAGACTGCCCGCGGCCATTCTCAAACCGCTCTGTCTGGGCGGGGCCGGATTTTTTTTGGGCCGGGCGATCTTACTAGATGAATTGCTGCCTTTTGCTTTCGCCTATACTGCGGCCGCGGCCTGGGTCTTTCCGGCTTCCGGGGTGCCCGCTGCCCTGGCGGCAATCGCCGGGATCGTCACCACCGGTCAGCATGTATTGATTAACTCCGTCATTGTTCTGCTCGTTCTTTTCCTGTCCTGGGGTCTGCCCGGAAAGATCAAAAGACCCTGGCTGACCCTGTCCGGCCTGGTGTTTACGGTCAGTGTCGTCACCAAAGCCGGTTACCTTGCTTTTACCAGTTCTTTACCGTACGATTACATCGCCGTTCTTTTCGAGGGAGTTTTTGCCGGAGTATGTACCCTGGTTTTTTTCTATGCCCTCCCTTCTTTGGGGAAAATTGACGGGGTCCAGAATTTAAAAGCAGAAGAGCTTTTTTGTATTTTGATTCTCCTCGCTGCCCTGGTGGCAGGCACCGGCGACTTGCGAATCTGGGAAATTTCCCTGCAGGGCTTTTTGTCCCGTTTAATTATTCTCACGGCGGCCTTCATCGGAGGCATGGGGCAGGGGGCCGCCGCCGGGGCGCTCCTGGGAATTATACCCGGACTTGCTTATACCGGGGTGCCGGTGATGATGGGAGTCTACTCTTTTGCCGGGCTGCTGGCGGGCACCGGCAGAGTTTTCGGCAAACCGGGGGTGGCGATGGGTTTTTTGCTGGGCAACGTCATTCTTTCCATCTTTCTGCAAAATTTCGGGCAGCTGGCGGCGGTGATGTCCGAAACTGCTTTGGCCATGCTGTTCTTTTTTGCCCTTCCGTCTGCGTTTGTTCAGAAAATCAGCGCCTCACTCACCATCCTGAACGTTGTTCCCCGGGACAGCAGTAAACTGCCGGCCGCCGTTACGGGACGGATGCGGAAATGGTCGCACATTTTCCGTGAATTAGCGCATAGTTACGCGGCGGCTACCGCACCGTCCCCGAATTATCGGGAAGAACCGGCTCTCCAGAGCTTATTTAACGAAATTGGCGCGAAAGTGTGCAATGGCTGCGGGCTCTTCCGGACCTGCTGGGAGCGGGAGTTTTACCGTACTTACCAGGCTTTTTTGGATCTGTTTACCACCGTGGAGATTTACGGTCAGGTGACGGCGGAGGATCTGCCTGAATCACTAAAGCGCCGGTGCACCCGGGGAAAAGAACTGGCCATTACCATTACCTGTTTATACGATACCTACAAGTTGAACCGTTACTGGGCAAGAAAATTCCTGGAGAGCAAGGAAATCCTCTCCGAACAGTTAAAAAGCGTTTCGGAAGTAATTGAAGATTTAACGCAGCAGTTGCAGCTGGAATTGGAAACATGCCCGCAAAAGGAAGCTTTTCTCAAAGAAAAATTAAAGCAGGCCGGGGTGCCGGTCGTGGAGGTGAAAATTTATCAAGGGGAAAACAGGAAAAGGGAAGTCTTATTAAAGCGGCAGCCCTGCGCTGACCAGCAACACTGTTCTACCCAGCTGGTTCCCCTCATCTCCCGGCTGATGGAAGACTCGCTGGCGCTGCCCAGCCAGAACTGTACCGGGACAAAAGAAGGTTTGTGCTGCCTGCGCCTGTATCCGGGGCTGAAGTACCAGGTCAGGGTTGGGGTGGCGAAAACCGGCAAGGGCGGCGATCCTGTTTCCGGCGACAGCCATACTTTTGTTCCTTTAAGGGGAGGTAAATTTGCTTTTATTCTCAGCGACGGGATGGGCACGGGAATGCAGGCGGCGCTGCAGAGCAGCACGACCGTTTCCCTTCTGGAGCATCTTTTGGAGTCGGGCTTAAGCACCGGGCTGGCCATTAAAACGGTTAATTCCCTGATGATGCTGCGTTCGGCGGGGGATAATTTTGCCACCATCGACCTGGTTATGCTGGATTTATCCAGTGGACAGGCCGAATTTATCAAAATCGGCGCGCCGCCCAGTCTGCTGGCGCGCGGACGGCGGATCAGCCAGGTGAGGGCCGCCTCCCTGCCGGCGGGGATTATTAAAGATATCGACGTAACCAGCGTAATAAAGCATTTAACGAAAGGGGACTTGCTGGTCATCTGCAGTGACGGTTTGCTGGACACTTACACCGGCCCCCGGGAAAAGGAGGAATGGGCTAAAGAAATCCTCCAGGATGCCTCCGGACTGGATCCCCAGGAAATCGCCGACTTGTTTTTAAAGTTAGCCCAGACTAACGCCGGCGGGGAGGCGCAGCTTGCCGACGACATTACCATTATTGCGGCAAGACTTGAGGAAAGAAAGCCGGACTAAAAATCTTTAAGTAACGGGACTGAACGAGAGGGAGGAAAATTATTTACAATATGGAAATATAATATCGTGATTTTATGAATATGCGGGTGTTCATCTCGTGAATTTGCTCGAGCGGGTTTCTTTTTTGATTAGAAAGCATCGGATGATCGAGGAAAAAGAAAAGATTTTGGTGGCTGTTTCCGGGGGTCCCGATTCCGTCGCGCTTTTACATGTTTTGTGGGAGCTTCGGGAAGAATTAAAAATCTTTTTGCACGTCGTTCACGTTAACCACCTTTTAAGAGGGGAGGAGGCCCGGGCCGACGCGCTTTTTGTTCAGGAACTGGCCGAAAAGTTAAACCTTCCCTGCACAGTGGAAAACATTGACGTCCGGGCTTTGCAAAAAGAAACCGGCCTTTGTCTTCAGGAAGCAGCGCGGGAAGCGCGCTTTGCTTTTTTTGAGCGGGAGGCCCTCCGTCTGGGGGCAGCAAAGGTGGCCTTGGGCCATCACGCAGACGATCAGGCGGAGACGATTTTATTCAATTTGCTGCGCGGCGCCGGGGTGGGCGGCCTGGCGGGCATTCCCCCTGTCCGCGGACTGTACATCCGCCCCCTGTTGGCGATTCGCCGCCGGGAAATTGAAGAATACTGCCGGGTTAATACGTTGCCTTTCCGGCTGGATGCTTCCAATTTCAAGCCGATTTATACCCGCAACCGGATCAGGCTCCACCTCCTCCCCCTGCTGGAGCGTGAATACAACCCACAACTGGCCAGGGCGTTGACTCGCCTGGGGAATATTTGCCGGGAAGAAAATGCCTACCTGGAAACCAAAGCACAGGCAGCTTACCGGCAGGTGGCAAAACAAACAAACGAAGGCGGGCTGGTCTTTCCGAAGAGCCTTTTACTTGCCCAGCCGCTTCCTTTAAGGCGGCGCATTTTGCGGCTGGCCTGGCAGGAAGTGAGCGGGGAAACCAAAGAACTGTCTTATGACCACGTGGAGCGGCTCCTGGAAATGCTGGAAAACGGCGTCCGGGCCGTGGTTCTTCCCCGCGGCGTCCGGGCGGTGCAGACGAAAAATGCCCTCCGGCTGTCCAAAGCGGAGCGGCCGCCGGACGTTCCCCCTTACCAATATCCCCTGGCAATTCCTGGTATAACCTGCCTCCCTGAGCTCGATCTGGAAATCCAGGCCGAAGTATTCCCGGTGGAAAATATTCCTCCCTGGAACGTTTTAACCCCCCGGGAGGCGATCCTGGATTACGGTTTGGCGACCGAACCTTTCTGGGTGCGCCGGCGCCGGGAAGGGGATGTTTTTGCCCCGCTTGGACTGGGCGGGACGGTGAAGTTGAAAAAGTTCTTGATTGACCAGAAGGTTCCCCGGGCCAGGCGGGACCGCCTGCCCCTGGTGGTGAGCGGGGGGGAAATCGTCTGGGTGGCTGGTTTAAGAATGGCGGAGCGGTGGAAAGTAACGGACCGGACAAAAATTTGTTTGTATTTACAGATCAAGGAACGTAATTCCACCCTGAAATAGCAGGCACAAAGTTCCCAGGCACAAAGGAAAATATTCAGATCACCTCTGTTTCTTTGTGCCTTGTTGCTTTTGCCCTGAAAACGCTAATTTTCATCCTCTGCTGGTGCTGCGTTTGCAGCATGGGTGTCTAATTCTTATTAATTTATCACGTACAATTGAAAGAAGAAGTTAATTATGCTACAATTTTATTTGGCGCCCTGAACTTCTAAAGACCGGCTGAATTGAGAGGAGTGGCTTTTTTGAGCAGGGTTCTGAAGAACCTGAGTATTTACCTGCTGATCGTCCTGGTGATTATCGCCTTGTTAAAATATATGCAGCCGCCGAGCAACAATGTGCAACACTGGACCTACAACCAGTTTGACAATGCCGTGAAGCAGGGTCAGGTTCAGCAGGTGACGATCCAGCCTAAAGAAACAACTAATTTAATTACTGGCATAAAAAAGGACGGGACAAAATTTCAGGTTACGGGTTTAAAGAATGACGCCGAACTGCTCAATTTGCTTTTATCCAAAGGGGTGGAAATTAAACCCGAGGCCCCGCCGGCACCCGGACTGTGGACAAATGTTTTAACCAGCCTGGTGCCTGTTTTGATTTTTGTTTTGCTTTTTTTCTTTATGATGCAGCAGACCCAGGGCGGCGGCAACCGGGTGATGTCTTTCGGCAAAAGCCGCGCCCGTTTGCACGCGGACGATAAAAGGAAAGTTACTTTTGCCGACGTGGCGGGCGCCGACGAGGCCAAAGAGGAACTGGTGGAAATCGTGGAGTTCTTGAAGAACCCGAAGAAGTTCACCGAACTCGGCGCCCGCATTCCCAAGGGGGTTCTGTTGTTTGGGCCGCCCGGCACGGGGAAAACCCTGCTGGCCAGGGCGGTGGCCGGGGAGGCCGGCGTGCCCTTTTTCAGCATCAGCGGCTCGGACTTTGTGGAAATGTTCGTCGGCGTCGGAGCTTCCCGCGTCCGCGATTTATTTGACCAGGCGAAAAAAAATGCCCCCTGTATAGTTTTCGTGGACGAGATTGACGCCGTGGGCCGCCAGCGGGGCGCCGGACTGGGCGGCGGCCACGACGAGCGGGAGCAGACGCTCAACCAGCTGCTGGTGGAAATGGATGGGTTCAGTCCCAACGAGGGCATTATCATCATCGCCGCCACCAACCGGCCCGACATCCTGGATCCCGCTCTTTTACGCCCGGGTCGTTTCGACCGGGAAGTGGTGGTGGACATTCCGGATATTAACGGGCGCAAGGAAATATTAAAGGTGCACATGAAGGGCAAGCCGCTGGCCGGTGACGTGGATCTAGATGTCCTGGCCCGCCGGACGCCTGGTTTTACCGGCGCCGATTTGGCCAACCTGGTTAATGAAGCGGCTCTTTTGGCGGCCCGCTACAATAAAAAGGAAATCAGCATGCGGGAACTGGAAGATTCGATTGAACGCGTGATTGCCGGGCCGGAGAAAAAGTCCAAGGTAATCAGCGAAAAAGAAAAGAAGCTGGTTTCCTACCACGAGGCCGGACACGCTGTGGTGGGCTACCTCCTGCCCAATACCGACCCGGTGCACAAGGTCTCCATTATCCCCCGCGGGCGGGCGGGCGGTTATACGCTTCTTTTGCCCAAGGAAGACCGCTACTACATGACCAAGTCCATGCTTTTAGACCAGGTAACCATGCTGTTGGCCGGGCGGGTGGCGGAAGAACTGGTGTTAAAGGAAATCAGCACGGGCGCCCAGAACGACCTGGAGCGTTCGACGGAAATTGTCCGCCGGATGATCATGGAATACGGGATGAGCGAGGAACTGGGCCCCGTGACCCTGGGCCGGAAACACGAAACGCCTTTTTTAGGCCGCGACCTGGCGCGCGACCGCAACTACGGCGAAGAAGTGGCGGCGGCCATCGACAAAGAGGTGCGCCGCATCGTGGACGTAAATTACAACCGGGCCAGGGATATCCTGATTAAGCACATGAACACCCTGCACTTAATCGCCGGGGCCCTGATGGAGAAAGAGACGCTGGAAGCCGAGGAATTCGCCGCCTTAATGAAACAGGCCGGGGAAAAGGAGCACCAGGCGTAAATCGGTCGTCGGTCGTCGGAAGTCAGGCGTCGGAGATGAAATAAATTGAAAACGAACGTTATAGATACAGCGAGGTCGATTAATGGGAAAGATATACGTTTAACGTTAAAACATGGTGTCACATAGTTGAAGCACATGATTATATGGCCGGGAATATGGAGAAGGTAATGGAAACCGTAATTAATCCTGATTGCCTTGTTGGCGGACTAAAAGGAGAAGTGATTGCTCTTAAACATTATTCGCAAACAAATATTACGGAAAAGCATTGTGTTGTTGTCTATCGTGAAGAAGAGGGTTTTATTATTACGGCTTTCATGGCCTCGGAACCCAAAAGAATTATTCGGAGGGGTATAATATGGCGAAAATAAAAGAGTTTGATCTATCTATAATTCCTTATCTGTTAAAGCTAAAACAAAAACGTTACTGGGTTGATTATGATGAAGAAACTGATACATTGTATCTTAGTTTTAGAAAACCTCAAAGTGCAAATGATAGTATTATGGAAGGCAATATTGTTTATCACTATGCTGATTCTGAGCTTGTCGGGGTAACTGTGCTCCACTCAAAAAGCCTGGGGGAGAAGTAAAATTTCCCGGCCTGGCGTTTGTTTATCGAGAACGATCCCCCATGATAACCGTTATCCCTGACCAATGAAAAAAAAGTATCTTCCTGCTTTTTAGAAAGGGGTGAGCAGCCGGAAGAGTTCCGGCAGGGTAATGGAGCGAACTTTTGTCATGATCAAGCCCGATGGAGTTCAGAGGAACCTGGTCGGGGAAATTATCGCCCGGTTTGAGGCTCGGGGGTTGAAAATTGTCGCGTTAAAAATGCTGCAGATTTCCCGGGAGCTGGCAGAAAAACACTACGGAGAGCACAAGGGAAAGCCTTTTTTTGAACCGCTGGTGAATTATATTACCGCCAGTCCGGTGGTGGCAATGGTTTTGGAGGGGAAAGACGCCGTGCAAACCGTCCGGAACATGATGGGCGCCACCAACCCGCTGGCGGCCGCGCCGGGCACCATCAGGGCGGCGTACGGCCTGGACGTCGGGCGCAACGTGGTGCACGGCTCCGATTCCCCGGCCAGTGCCCAAAGGGAAATCGGCCTTTTCTTTAAACCGGAAGAAATTTGCGCTTACGCCAAAGATCTCGAACGGTGGCTTTACGAATAAAGGGCGTTGCCAAAACGCCCTTTATTCGATCTGATCTTCCTGAAAAATTCAAGACGCAAAGTTTTCCTGGCCCAAAAGCACAGAGTTTTTTTATAATTTCTTTATACCTCTTCCTAATAATTCCCCCAGAAAATGATAGAAACCGGGGAAATAAGTCATTCCTCCGGCAGGAATTTATCCGCCAAAGAAAGAAGATAATATAATAACTTTCAGGTCAGGGGTATTTTTTTATGGATCAACCGGTTACGCTCGGCCTTACCGGAAGGGCCGAAATGGTAGTCGGCAAGCAGGACACAGCCATCGTCCACGGCAGCGGCAGGGTGGAAGTGTTGGCCACGCCGGCTCTGGTGGCTCTGATGGAAAAAGCGGCGCTGGCTTCCGTAGAACCCTTTTTAGGTAGTGGGCAGACAACTGTCGGCACCGTTGTAAATGTCCGGCACCTTTCGGCCACTCCGGTAGGAATGAGGGTTCGGGCCGAAGCTGAACTGGCCGCTGTTGAAGGGAAGCGTCTTATCTTTAAGGTGGCCGCTTATGATGAACGGGAGATGATCGGCATCGGCACCCACGAACGTTACATTGTGGAAAAAGACCGTTTTTTAGCCCGGGTTGCCAGTAAATGAAAAGACGTAAAAAAATTTTCTTCTCCCCGGAAGGGAATGATCCCGGAGGAGAAGAATATAAAAACTTAGTTTTTTATTTTCAGGTATAAATAATTAAAATTTGAAAGGGGAGAGTGAGCAGACGTAAAGGAAAAAGGTTTAAAGCAATGCCTGAAAGCAAGAAAAAGAAGGGAGAGGATAAAGAAAAATGGCTTATGATGCAACCAAATTAAAGGATTTTGAAATTGCCGAGCTGGCGGAAAAAAATATGCCCACTCCCGCCCAATGGGCGGAAAGGCTGGGCCTGGAAAAGGACGAGGTGATCCCGTACGGCAGAATTTGCAAGCTCGACTTTATGAAGATTATCGAGCGCCTCAAAAACAGGCCGGACGGTAAGTACATCAACGTTACGGCCATCACCCCCACCCCGCTGGGTGAAGGAAAAACTACCACCACCATGGGCCTGGTGGAGGGGCTCGGCAAAAGAGGAATGAATGTGGGCGCGGCCATCCGTCAGCCTTCCGGCGGCCCCACCATGAACATTAAAGGTACGGCAGCCGGCGGCGGCAACGCCCTGGCCATTCCCATGACGGAATTTTCCCTGGGCCTTACCGGGGACATTAACGACATCATGAACGCGCACAACCTGGCTATGGTCGCGCTGACCGCTCGGATGCAGCACGAACGGAACTACGACGACGCCGAACTGGCCAAGCGGAACCTGCGGCGCCTGGACATCGACCCCACCAACGTGGAAATGGGGTGGATCATCGACTTCTGCGCCCAGGCCCTGCGCAACATCATCATCGGCATCGGCGGCCGGATGGACGGCTACATGATGCAGTCCAAGTTCGGGATCGCGGTCAGTTCCGAACTGATGGCCATCCTGGCCGTGGCCACGGACTTGAAAGACCTGCGGGAGCGGCTGGGCAAGATCATCGTCGCCTACGACAAGAGGGGCAAACCGGTTACCACCGCGGACCTGGAAGTGGCCGGGGCCATGTGCGCCTTCATGCGCAACACCATCAACCCGACCCTGATCAGCACGGTGGAGTACCAGCCTGTCCTGGTGCACGCCGGTCCCTTTGCCAACATCGCCATCGGCCAGTCCTCCATCATTGCCGACCGCATCGGTCTGAAGATGTTCGACTACCACGTAACCGAGAGCGGTTTCGCCGCCGACATTGGCTTTGAGAAGTTCTGGAACGTAAAATGCCGCTTCAGCGGACTCACGCCCAACGTTTCGGTAATTACCACCACCATCCGGGCCCTGAAGATGCACGGCGGCGGCCCCAAGGTGGTTCCCGGCCGGCCCTTGCCCGACGAGTATACAAAGGAAAACCTGGAGCTCCTGGAGAAAGGCATCGCCAACCTGCAGCACCACATCGGTATCGTCCGGAAGGCGGGGATCAACCCGGTCGTCTGTATCAACGCCTTCTACACGGACACCAAGGAAGAAATTGCCATGGTCCGCCGCTACGCCGAGCAGGCCGGTGCTCGCTGCGCGCTGTCCGAGCACTGGCTTAAAGGCGGCGACGGCGCCTTAGAGCTGGCCGATGCGGTCATCGACGCCTGCAACGAGAAAGTTAACTTCAAGTTCCTGTATCCGCTGGAAATGCCGCTGCGGCAGCGGGTCGAAATAATTGCCAAAGAGGTGTACGGCGCCGACGGTGTTTCCTGGACGCCCGAAGCCGAGGCCAAGGCGAAGCGGTTTGAAAGCGACCCGGCTTACGCCGACTTTGCCACCATGATGGTGAAGACCCACCTGAGCCTTTCCCATAACCCCGACTGGAAAGGCGTGCCGAAGGGCTGGATCCTGCCGGTGCGGGACGTCCTGGTCTTCGCCGGGGCCAAGTTCCTCTGCCCGATGACCGGCACCATCAGCCTGATGCCCGGCACCAGTTCCGATCCGGCCTTCCGGAGAATCGACGTGGACGTCAATACCGGCAAGGTGCTGGGGCTTTTCTAGCTCTTGGGAATTCTCATTCCTGCGCCAGTCAAAATGGAAAAGGGGCTCTGGAAAGGAGCCCCTTTTGCCGTGTCCGGTCAGGGTTTCTGAACGCTTGTAAAGACCTCCTGCCAGGCCTCCGGGGCCACGTCCCAGTAGCTGGCCCCGCCGGTCAGGCAGATCCGTCCCGGAAGGGCCTCTTTCCGCAGGATGTCCGGCCCTCCCCCGCGCAGAGCCTGGTAAAAGGCCAAAAAGTGGGCGGGGCTAAGGTTGGTTTCCACGTTTGTGGTCAAGATCCAGATTAAGTGCGGAATTTTCACCAGGATTTCCGGCTCCAGCAGCGCTTTGGCCAGCGCCCGGATTTCCACCTGGAGATCCAGGCGTTGTTCGGTATAGGTTCCCTCGAACACATTCAGCAAAGTGGTTCGCCGGCCAGGCATGTTGATCGGGCCGACGATTTCGCTGGCCAAAAAAAGGGCCCTCTGATCAATGCAAAAATACGTCTGAATGGGGGTGTGGAAGCGTTTTTCCAGGTAGCCGGTCAGCCCCCGGCGGCCGCCGTGTTGATATAGTCCGGCAAGGGTGTCCGGGGGATTGTTGTCCACCCTGGTAATCACCGGGATGGCAATGATTCCGATTGATTTTTGCCCCGGTTGGACGCTGACCAGGGAGACTGCCTTTAATTCGGAACGGTCCGTCCAGAGAATTACGGTGTTTTGAAGATGCCCCGCGGAACCCGCCTGGGCGGAAGGAGTCGGGAGAAAAAAAAGGAAAAATAATATAATGGCAAAAAGGAAAAAAAGTCGGGGGAATATATTTCGGCCGGTTGCCATCATCAGATCACCCGGTTGGTTGTTTGTATATTTTTTACCTCTATCCGGAAAGCTTTTCATTCTCTTGGTACCGTAAAACGGCAG
Source organism: Bacillota bacterium (assembly GCA_036822475.1). Classification (GTDB taxonomy): domain Bacteria; phylum Bacillota; class Desulfotomaculia; order Desulfotomaculales; family Nap2-2B; genus JAIMBK01. The sequence continues at coordinate 9,838 of DAISHP010000001.1, read as the reverse complement.
AGAGGCCTACTTTTTCTTTGGGCCTCAGTGCTTTTGTGCCTTTGTTCCTCTGCACCTTTCCTATAGTTTAAATCCTTCTCCAGTGGGATTATACATCTGTTCAGGCGAGATCTTACTTGACAACAGGCAAATAAATCGGTACAATGTTATACATGGGAGAAAATAGAATTGGTTACTACAAGCAGCTTCCCAGTTTAGATACATTTAAATTCAAGTTCCTGGATTCGTTTCAAATTTAATTGATATATTTCTTATATCTCACCTTAAGACAGGTATGTGGCTTTGTTGTCCCCACGATAGAGCTGTGCCATGGTTCAGGTGGAGTTCCAGGCGATAAATTTGAAAGGAATTTAGGCGCCGGGAAGTGTGTGCTTTAAAAGCAACCGGCAATTTTCCGGGTCCGGGCTTCTCCAAAAAGCGCCGGGAGCCGGGTCTGTTCATGCCGGACAACCAGGGAAGGTAGTACCGATTCTTTTTTCTGCCGAGTTATACTCGGTTTTTTTTATGGGTGGAAATGGAACAGGCGAGGAGGTGGGTTTGTTTGCAGCCCCAATTTATCGGGGTGCTGATTGCGGCCGTTTTAGTAGCGCTGGCAATCGGCTATCTGGTCAGAAAGTACCTTGCGGAAGCGAAAATTGCTTCGGCGGAAGCAGAGGCAAGAAAAATTCGCGAAGAAGCCGAGCGGCTCGCCGAAGCCAGGAAGCGCGAGGCTCTCTTGGAGGCCAAAGAAGAAGTTTTAAAGCTGCGCAACGAGGTGGAACGAGAAAGCCGGGAACGGCGCTCGGAACTGCAGCGCCTGGAAAGAAGGCTGGTGCAGAAGGAGGAAGCGCTGGACCGGAAAATTGAAGGAATCGAAAAAAAGGAAGAAGCTTTAAACCGCAAAGAACACGAAATTGAGGGGATCAAAAACAAATTAAATGAAATTTACCGGCAGCAGATTGCAGAACTGGAACGGATTTCCGGATTGACCTGCGAGGAGGCCCGCCAGCTGCTCCTGGCGAACGTTGAAAAGGAGATCCAGCACGAAGCGGCCATGCTGATCCGGGAAATGGAAACGAAAGCCAGGGAGGAAGGGGAAAGGAGAGCCCGGGAAATTATCTCCCTGGCCATCCAGCGGTGTGCCGCCGATCATTCGGCAGAAACCACGGTGGCTGTGATCCCCCTGCCCAACGACGAAATGAAAGGGCGGATCATCGGCCGGGAAGGGCGCAACATCAGGGCTTTTGAAACTTTGACGGGGATCGACTTAATCATTGACGATACCCCCGAGGCGGTAATTTTATCCGGATTTGACCCCATCCGCCGCGAAATGGCGAAAATTGCCCTGGAAAAATTAATTGTGGATGGGCGCATTCATCCCGCGCGCATTGAGGAAATGGTCGAGAAAGCCCAGAAGGAAATTGAGGTCCAGATCCGCGAGGCCGGGGAACAGGCCATGTTTCAAACCGGCGTCCACGGCCTGCACCCGGAACTGGTCAACCTGCTGGGGCGTTTAAAATACCGCACCAGTTACGGTCAAAATGTGTTGAAACATTCCATTGAGGTCGCCCACCTGGCCGGATTGATGGCGGCCGAACTGGGGGCGGATGTGCAGCTGGCCAAGCGGGCCGGCTTGCTGCACGACATCGGGAAAGCCGTTGACCACCAGATGGAAGGTCCGCACGTTTCGATCGGGATCGAACTGGCCAAGAAATACAAAGAACATCCGGAAGTCATCCACGCCGTCGCTTCCCACCACGGGGACGAAGATCCCAAAACAATTATTGCAGTTCTGGTGCAGGCCGCAGACGCCATTTCAGCCGCCAGACCCGGCGCCCGGAGAGAGACTCTGGAGGCCTACCTGAAGCGGCTCCAGAAGCTAGAAGAAGTTGCGAATTCCTTTGAGGGCGTGGAAAAAGCCTACGCCATCCAGGCGGGGCGGGAGGTCCGGATTATGGTCAAGCCCGAGAAGGTGGACGACCTGGGCGCTGTTCGCCTGGCGCGGGAAATCGCCAGAAAGATTGAAGGCGAACTGGAGTATCCAGGCCAGATCAAGGTAACCATTTTGCGTGAAGTACGCGTGGTGGACTACGCAAAGTAAGAAGGAGAAAGGTACAAAGGCACAGAGGGATATGTATAAGGCGCAGGAGTATATTCACTGAAACCGGTGGTTGATTATAAAGACACGGCGTTGTCCTTAAGCGATAAGACATTGCGAAGCGCCGGTAACAGTACCCAGCGAGCTGAGGTTGCCGGCTCGACTCCCGAGGACGCCAACGTAAACGTCTTTAGAAACGTGACAGAATCACTCGGAGAAAAAAGTAAGAGAGCATAGTAATAGTATCGATGGCAATCCGAAAGACGAGCCAGAGCTGGCCCGAAGCGAGCTGTGGTACTGTCGGCGCGAGAGCCAGGGAGTGAGCGGGGACAACGCCGTGCCTACACCGGTTTTACTGAATAGTTACGCGCAGGAAATATTTACTTTGTGCCTTTGTGCCTGATCTTTGTGGGGACTCCTGTTTTCGTTCAGAAACCTTTCTGGAATTAATTGATGCCAAAATTTTTTCTTATTGAGTTATATTTTCAGCAGGATTATCAAGAAGAAAGCCGAACTTTTAAAAAAGTGCCGGAAGCAATGGAAAGAAAACAGGGAAGGTGAAGATTTTTGTCTGTCCAGTACAAAGGAGAAGAAGATGTGACCAGCAGCGCGGGTCTTTTAATTTCAATTCTGGCCCGTTACCCGGAAGTTGCCACCATTAACTTTGATCCCGCCGGCCGGGTTTTAAAGTTTACCTTTCTTTCTTCCCGGGCGCTTTTGCCGGGGGAGCTTTCCGTGATTAAGGAAAAAGTGCTGGACAGCATTGCTATATTTAATTTGCTGGAAAAAAAGAAGACAAAGGTTGGGGCCGTCTTTTGCCAGGAGTGTGACCGCCTGACGTTTATAGAGGTGCGCAGGGACGTGGATACGCTGGTGGCGGAAGAGATTGCTCTGATTGTCCAGCTGCTGCGGGATTTTTTGGGCGACCGCCTGGTTACCGAAGCCTGTGAAGCCTGCCCGGAAGACGATTTGATCCTGCAGGAGGAAATCATTGCGCATCTGCTGGAAAGCGTGCGGGATACTACCGGGGACAGGTGCCTGTTTGCCTTTCGGGAGGAAGACCGCGTACTGGTGTTTAACAAGTAGCGGAGGGGAAATATTTTTGTGCGTATTTTGCTCATCGGGGGTATTGTCGGCCGCGCCGGGCGAAGGGTGGCAAAAGAGAGACTTCCCGAACTGAACGGCAGGCTTAATCTCGATGTGGTTGTTGCCAACGGAGAAAATGCCGCCGGCGGAAGCGGCCTCACCCAGGAAGTGGCGGCAGAACTTTTCTCGGCCGGAATTGATGGCTGCTTTGCAGCTTGAAATTGATGAGGAAACCGGGAAAAAAGATTGACAGAATTTATATTAACGAATAATCTGAAATATTTATCAAGGATTTCAACATCCGAGAGGAATTTTTTATAATCTGCAGAATACTTTTTTAAAAGAATCCTATCACCAGTCTACTCAGGAGAAGGAGGTTTCGTCCATGGAAGTATTAAAGGTTTCAGCAAAGTCCAGGCCAAATTCTGTCGCTGGTGCTCTGGCCGGGGTGCTCAGGGAACGGGGCTGTGCGGAAATCCAGGCGATCGGGGCCGGCGCCCTGAACCAGGCGGTGAAGGCGGTAGCCATTGCAAGAGGGTTTGTAGCGCCCAGCGGAATTGATTTAATCTGCATTCCGGCTTTTACGGACATTGTGATTGATGGGGAAGAAAGGACAGCGATCAAGTTGATTGTTGAGCCGCGATAGAGTTTCCAGAGGAGTTTCCAATGAGAACGTTCGTTCTCTCCATTAAAATGAAAATGAGGCCTAAGGCAGACATATCTTCCTTTGTGCCTTTGTGCCTGTTGCCTCTGTGCTTCTATTTTCTAAGGAGTTTGGAATGTTCAAAACCTGTTTATCCGCCCTGGTAAACAGGTTTTTAATTTGGAGGCACATAGGTACAAAGGCATAAAGAATAAAAGGCACAAAGGAAAGCTTTATGTCATTTTCACGAAAAGAGGGGATTTTTTTGCTGGACGGTGAACAGTTGCACCAGGAGAGCATCGTCGTTGACGCCCACTGCGATGTTTTAACGGCCCTCGAGCAGGAGAAGCGCCGGCTGAGTGAGCGAAGCCGGGTGGGCCACGTGGATTTGCCGCGCTTGAAGCAGGGCGGGGTAAACGTCCAGTTTTTCGCCGCCTATATTTCACCGGCCGACCGGCCGCAAGCAGTGGCCAGGGCATTGGTGCTGATTGACCGGTTTTATGCCGCTATAGCGGAAAACGCCCGGGAGATGATGCCGGTTAAAAGCTTTGCCGATCTCCAGGAGGCTCTTGCCGGAGGGAAACTCGCGGCTCTTTTAACCATCGAGGGCGGCGAGGCCTTAAACGGCAGGATCGAAGTTTTGCGCATGTTTTACCGTCTGGGTGTGCGGTGTTTGACGCTTACCTGGAACCACCGCAACGAAATCGGCGACGGTGTTTTCGAGGAGCGGACCAAAGGCGGCCTGACCAGGTTTGGGGTAGCGGTGGTGGAGGAAATGAACCGGCTGAACATGCTGGTGGACGTTTCCCACCTGGCGGAGCCCGGGTTCTGGGACGTGCTGGCGGTAAGCAAAAAACCGGTCATTGCCTCCCACTCGAATTGCCGGAAGTTATGCGCCCACCCGCGCAATCTCACCGATGAGCAGATCAAGGCTCTGGCCGCCGCCGGCGGAATTGTGGGCCTTTGTTTCTACCCCGCCCTTGTTCACCCGGAAAAACCTGTTCTGAACAGGCTGCTGGATCACGTTGATCATATTGCAGGCCTGGCCGGGGTAGACTATATCGGTCTGGGGTCGGATTTTGACGGCTTCCAGGGAGCGCTTCCCGGCCTGGAAGACGTCAGCCGGCTTCCAGTCCTTACGGAAGGCCTGCTCCGGCGCGGCTACCGGGAGGAAGAAATCCGGAAGATCTTGGGCGGCAATTTTTTGCGCCTGCTTAAGGAGTTGTGACCGGGATGGCAGTAGACCTGCACGTCCACACCAGCGCTTCCGACGGTACAGACGACCCCGGCCTGGTAGTTTGCCGGGCCGCAGAGATTGGGCTGGAAGCAATTGGCATTACCGACCACGATACGGTCGACGGCCTGGCCCCGGCTTTGCAGGCCGGCCGGGCGCAGCATCTGGAAGTAATTCCAGGGATTGAACTGAGTACTGAAGAAAAGGGTACCGAGTTTCATCTTCTCGGTTATTTCATTGATTTCCAATCTGCAGATTTTCTTGAGTATTTAAGCCGGCTCCGCGCAAACAGGGCCGAGCGGGCTGATCTGATGGTGCGAAAGCTCCAGGGACTGGGCTTTCCCATTACCCGCGAACAGGTTTTGGCCGTTGCCGGCCGGGCCGCCGTAGGCCGCCCGCATATCGCCAGGGTGCTGGTGCAGGAAGGCCTGGTCGGCAGTATGAAGGAAGCCTTTGACCGGTATATCGGCGCCGGCTGCCCCGCCTATATCCCCCGTTTTAAGTATCCCCCCGGGGAGGCCGTCCGGCTAATCATCCGGGCCCGGGGAATTCCCGTCCTGGCCCACCCCGGCCTGGCCGGACAGGACGGGATTATTCCGGAGCTTGTCCGGGCAGGCTTAAAGGGCCTGGAGGTATATTACCCCCTCCATACCGGCAGGCAAATTGAACATTACCTTCAGCTTTGTACTCAATACGGGTTGGTTCCCACCGGCGGTTCGGATTACCACGGGGCCGGCTCCGAGGAACACGGGCAGCTGGCGGCCGCCACCGTTTCTTACACCACGGTGCAGAGGCTCAAGGAAATGGCCGGACGTCTATACGGCGGCCTTCCGGCATATATTAAAAGCGAATGAGTTTTGTCCGCACGGGCTTTTGCAGAGGTGGTAAAGTGGGCGATTACGAGGATTTTCGCTACTGGCAAAGGCGGGTTCAGGAACTGGAAGAAAAAATTGAACAGCTGCGCTTAAGCCGCCGGGTGCTGATGAATCTGCTCGAAAGGCTGGGAAAAGAGCGGTGCAATTCCCTTACCCGGCTGGAAAAAGAAAACCGCAAGCTTCACTCCTTGAACCTCCGTTACGCCCGTTCCTTATTGCAAAAAAACGTTCAGATTAGGGAACTGGAAGCGAAACTCCAAAACCCCGAGGAAAACCGGCAATGGGAAAGGGGAAATTGGGGCGCGGGCGAAAAAGGAAAAAAATTGCCCTGAAAACCGCGGGGGCCTTCCAAAACTGTTTTGCCGTTACCGGGAAAAAGGCGCGGAGCAGTCTTTTTTTTCTTTCCCCGTTGTGCTATAATGGCGCACGGGGGCGATTCTAATTATGCGCATTGCCGTAGTGGACGGGCAGGGCGGAGGGATCGGCAAGCACATCGTGGAAAAATTGCGGCGGGAGTTTCCCGAAGACCTGGAGATTATTGCTTTGGGGACCAACGCTCTGGCCACTTCGGTAATGCTGCGGGCCGGGGCCAACGAAGGAGCAACGGGGGAAAACGCAATTGTCTTTAACGCCCCGCGCGTGGATCTGATTATTGGCCCGGTAAGCATTTTAATCCCCAACGCCATGCTGGGAGAATTAACGGCGCAGATGGCCGCTGCTCTTTCGGCCAGCCCGGCGCGAAAAATACTTTTGCCCTTAACCCGCAGCGGAATTGAAATCATCGGTTTACGGAGCGAACCCCTGCCGCATTTAATCGGCGAACTGGTCCTGCGGGTGAAAGAGCTGGCCGTCCAGCAACCGGCGGCCAGCTGTTAAGAGAAAATATGACTACGGGAATCAGCGGCCGGAATTTAAGCTTTTCCGCTCGTTAGTTAAAATAAAGGCACTAAGGCACAAAGGCACAGAGGTGCCGGGGCACAAACAAACTTTTTTGCTTTTTTGTCTGCGAAAGGCACATTAAGGCACAAAGACGCCAGACGGAAAACAAAATGCATAGACGAACGTGTATTTTCCTTTGTGCCTTTGGGCCTGATTCATAATTTTATTCCAGGGGGGTCTTAGCTTGGGCTGCCGGTTGTACCTGGTCAGACACGGGGAAACGGCCTGGAACCTGGAGATGAAATACCAGGGGCATAGCGACGTGCCCCTTTCCGAACGGGGCAGAGAGCAGGCCAGACTTTTAGCCGGCCGCCTGGCCAAAAACAGAATTGCCGCTTTTTACGCCAGCGATCTCCGGCGCGCAACGGAGACGGCCGCAATTCTGGCCGAACCTCACGGTCTGCCCGTGAAAACCCACCCGTCCCTGCGGGAGATGAACTTCGGCTTGTGGGAAGGGCTCACCAGCCAGGAAATCAAGAAAAATTACGGGGAACTGGCCGGGCGCTGGTGGCAAGATCCTCTCCACACCCGCCTTCCCAATGGAGAAAACTTGCGGGACCTGGCCGGCCGGGTAAACGAAACGATGGACGGGATTACCCGGCGTTATCTGGACAACCGGGAAGTTGTGGTGGTTTCCCACGGCGGTCCGATTCGCGTTTATATCGCCACCCTGCTGGGAATGGACCTTAAATTTTACTGGCGGTTGCGGCTTGACAACGCCTGTTTAAACATCGTTGACTTTGCGGAGCCGGCGCAAGGAGTCCTGGTTTTGTTCAACGACTGCAGCCATCTGGAATAAATACCGGGGGGCGTTTTTTGAATGACCGGGAAGCCGGTATTTGCCAGGCGGGTTTTATTTATTTTAATTTTCTTTGTACTTGCTTTGCTTACCTGGATCGGGCGCCTTTTCTGGTTTCAGGTCGTTTGGGGGAGTGAACTGCGCCAGCAGGCAGCAGAGTTGCGGACCAGATCCCTGGTCCTGAATCCCGAGCGGGGAGATATTTACGACCGGAATCACAATGTGCTGGTAACCAGCGTGCCGGCTTTTTCTGTTTACGCCAACCCTGATTTAATCAGGGACCCGGCCGGGCTGGCCCGGAAAATAGCGCCGCTTTTGGAAATGAAAGAAGCGGAAGTTTTCCAGAAGGTTAGTCTGGACAGGCCCTTTGTCTGGCTAAAGCATAAGCTCAGCCCGGAAGCCGCCCAGGCGCTCAAAAGCCTTCACCTGGAGGGAATCGGGCTGGTGGAAGGCAGCAGGCGGGCCTACCCCCAGGGAAATATCGCCGCCCACCTGCTGGGCTTTGTGGGCGACGACAATCAGGGCATCACGGGCCTGGAAAAAAGTTATGACCGGGAGCTGCGCGGCACCCCCGGCCGTCTCGTCATGGAGAGCGATGCCGGGGGACAGCCGGTGCCGCAGAAGTCCCCGCGGGTTTACCCCTCTTCTCCGGGCAACCGCCTGGTGTTGACCATCGACCAGACCATTCAATATTTTGTAGAGCGGGAACTGGATCGAATCGTCGCCGACCACCGGCCGGAACGGGCCAGTATCATCGTTATGGACCCCCGGTCCGGGGAAATTTTGGCCATGGGCAGCCGGCCGGCCTTTTCCCCGGAAGAATGGAACCAGGTCAAACCGGAAGTGTGGGAAAAAAATACGGCGACTTTATATAACTACGAACCCGGTTCGACTTTTAAAATGTTTGTTGCCGCCGCCGCCCTGGAAGAAAAAGTCGTGCGGGCGCAGGACACGTTTTACTGCCCGGGTTTTATTGTCGTCAATGGCCGGAAGATTTTCTGCTGGAATAAAAAGGGGCACGGGGCGGAAACTTTTCTGGAAGCGGTGGAAAATTCCTGCAACCCCGTGTTTATCCAGGTTGGCCTGCAATTGGGAAAGGAGCGCGTTTACCAGTATTTGCGCCGCTTTGGTTTCGGCGCTTCGACGGGGGTTGATTTGCCGGGAGAGGAGAGCGGCATTGTCAAGGCGGTGGAAAATACCACTGATCTTGACCTGGCCGCGATGTGCATCGGCCAGTCCATTTCCGTTACCCCCTTGCAACTGCTCAATGCGGTAGGCGCGATTGCCAACGGCGGCAACCTGATGAAGCCCTACCTGGTCAAGGCAGTTGAGGATAACCAGGGCAAGGTGACGAAGCAAACAGAGCCGCAAATCATCCGCCGGGTGATTTCGCCGGAAACCGCTTCCGAACTGGCCAGAATGCTGGAAAAGGTGGTTTTGGAGGGAACCGGGAAAAAGGCCCACGTGGAAGGTTACCGGATCGCGGGCAAGACCGGGACGGCGCAAATTCCCGGCCCCGGGGGGTACCTGGAGGGGCAGTACGTGGCTTCCTTTGCCGGCTTCGCTCCCGTCGGCGACCCCCGGATCACCGTGCTGGTCATGATGGTTAATCCGAAAGGTAAAGCATACCACGGTGGGGAAGTGGCCGCCCCTGCCTTTCAAAGCATCGTCAAGGATATCCTGGGATATTTAGGCATCCCCGCGGAAGAGGGACTGCACCAGGAAGAAAAGAGCCTTCCTTCGCCGGATTCTTCAACTGCGCCGGTTTTGGTGCCGAATGTGACCGGGTACCCGGCGGCTGACGCCTGCTGGCTTTTGGAAAGCCGGGGCCTGGTGGCCGGACCTTCCGGAAGCGCAGGGATTGTTCAGGAACAGAGGCCGCCCGCGGGAACCCCGGTGGCGCGCGGAGGCAGAGTGGCTTTAAAGGTGGCGCCTTTTGATCCTGCGCAAAAGACCGGGGAGGAGCTGACGATGCCGGACCTGACGGGCCTCTCCTTAAAGAGGGCCGGGGAAGTTTGTGAGGCGCTGGGGCTGCTGCCGCAAATAACGGGCAGCGGCCTGGTGAAAAGCCAGGATCCGCCGCCGGGAACAAAGGTGAAGAGGGGGGCTGAAGTAACGCTGGAGTAAGAGATTAGACCCTCATGCTGCTAACGCAGCACCAGCAAAAGGATGAAAATTAACGATT